>CAINNX010000152.1 GCA_903851305.1 uncultured Hyphomicrobiales bacterium
CAGATTGTCCGCTCTGTTCCTGAGCGGTTGCACCGGTTGCAAAAAGACAAGCAGTAATTGCGATGGTCTTGAGTTTTATGTGTCGCATGGGCTGCGCCTTTAAGCAGAAGAATTGTAATTTTCATTTTAGGGTAATTATGTTTTCAAGAAGTTAAATTGGTACGGAGGCCAAGCCATTGGGTTCAAATGATTTTTATGGCGAGCCTAGGGGTGATCAAGAATGAATCTTGATTCAAGAAAGCAAGTATCCGCTACAATATAACGAGTAGCAGTGCCCGTTTGCTAATCTGGTATCCTCTCCGAAATAATCCCAATGATGCGTTTTTCGAAGGCAATCTCGTCTTCGATGATATGTTTGTACTTCTTGTTCTTTGGATCTTTCAGATCCTCCTCGTAAGTTTTGATGGCTTTGATTGCATCAGCTTTGCGCTTCTTTGCTTTATCCCATTTCACTTTTTCTTCCGGAGTAAAGGGTCCTGTGATCAGGACCTGACCGGTTGAAAGATCGATCTTGATATGGTCGGGGTGAGGTACGGGCTCAGGCGGCGGCAGGCCTTGCATTTTGCGAAGCCTGATTTCTTCTTCCCAGCTGAATTTGTAGTCGATCATTGTTTGCGCATAGTCGTCGTAGAGCTTCTTGTCCTTGGCCTCCTTCTTGGTGACGAGATCGGTGAAGGTTTTCTGGGCGCGGTGGTCGCCCTTTGCCGCATTGACGGCCATTGAGCGCACGACTGCCTGCGCCATCGGGATGGAGATCTCCTTTGCACCGTCTTTCACTTTGATCGTGCGATAGGCTTCCTGCATGACGATATCGCCCAACCGCTCTTCATTCAGAGCAGGCATCATGTTCTTCGAACCTTTCGGGCGTCCCTTCGGGTTGCCGGACTTACCCTTGACGAAGCGGGTCTCCGCAGGCGGCTTGCCGTATCCGACTTCATAGGGGCGGTCTGGCATGCTGTTTTTGAGCGTCTTGATCTTCTTCTTGATGTCGTCGCTCATTGGCTATCCCCTTTGTTGTCAGAGGTGCCCGAGATGTTTTTCACGAATTCCGCATCTTCGTGCGCAAAGGCCTCGAAGCGCGCGATGATTTTGTCGCAATAGAGGGGATCGTATTCGCACAAATATGCGCGCCGCCCCGTCTTGTGGGCGGCGATCAGGGTGGATCCCGAGCCCCCGAAAAGATCGAGAACAATATCTCCCCTTGCCGAAACATCCTTGATGGCATCCGCCAGCATCTGGACGGGTTTGACCGTCGGGTGGAGTGCTAGTTCTTCGAGGCGATTCGCTTTGAACGAGGTCGCGCCCGCATATTCCCAGACATTCGTCCGGTAGCGACCATGCTGTCCAAGCTCGAAATTATTGATGTGGGGCGCGGTGCCGTTTTTGTAGACGAAGATCAATTCGTGCTGGGAACGGTAGAATGAGCCCATGCCGGCATTGTGCTTGACCCAGACGTTGAGGTTCTTGAGCTCGGAATAGATGCCCTCTGCTGCTGCTTCCATCTCGCCCATGTGACGCCAGTCCATGCAGATGAAATGGATTGAGCCGTCATGGCTGAAGGCTACGAGATTGGTAAAAGAGGCTTTCAGGAAGGCCGTGAATTCACCCTTGGTCATTTCGCCCGAGGCCATAGCGAATTCACCGTGTTTGAACTGGCCGAGCCCACCGACATTACCTGCGATCGGTACATTGTAGGGCGGGTCGGTGAAGACCATGCGGGCAAGTTCGCCGTCCATGAGGGCAGCAACCGTACTGTAGTCGCGGGCATCCCCGCAGATGAGCCGGTGGCGGCCAAGGCGGAAAATATCACCCGGGTTGCAGCGGCGAGGGACTTGAGACGGATCGGGAAGAAGGTCGTCATCCGGGTTGCCGGGCTTTTCGGGCTTATGACCCGCAATCAGCCCGTCGATTTCCGGAATGGAGAAGCCGGTCAGCGACAGGTCGAAATTTGGCTCGAGGCCCATGAGTGCTTCGAGTTCTTCCGCCAGAAAATCCTCGTCCCAGCCCGCTTTCAGGGCGAGCTGGTTATCGGCGATCACATAGGGCACCGTCACGTTAACGGAATGTGGTAGCGGCGCGGGTATGGAACGGGGATGAAAACTCATGACCCCTTGTACCGTCGTCATCGTTTCCCCGCCGAGGTGATCGCCAACGCGGTTTGGCTCTATTTTCGTTTCCCGCTCAGCCTGCGGATGGTTGAAGACATGCTGGCCATGCGGGGGATTGTCGTCAGCCATGAAACCGTGCGGCGTTGGGCGGAGAAATTTGGTCGGGACTTCGCCAATAAAATCCGCCGCCGCGCGCCGCAATTCGGCGACAAATGGCATCTCGATGAAGTTGTCATCACAATCAATGGAACGAAACATTGGCTTTGGCGTGCGGTCGATCAGGATGGGTTTGTTCTTGACGCACTGGTCCAGAGCCGACGCGACAAGAACGCCGCGGAAAGACTGCTGCGTAAGCTTATGCGCAAACAATCAGGAGCTCCTCGTGTGATGATCACCGACAAGCTCGGCTCCTACGGCGCGGCGCGCAACAAAATGGGGATGAAATTCGAACATCGACAGCACAAGGGTCTCAACAACCGCGCGGAAAATTCTCACCAACCAACACGGCGACGAGAGCGGATTATGAAGAGGTTCAAATCCGCGCGGCATCTCCAGCGGTTCGTCTCCATTCACGATCCAATCGCCAACCTGTTTCACTTTCCTCGCAACGCCCACAACGCAACCGACTATCGCACGCTGCGTGCAGCGGCGATGGTTGCATGGCACGAAATTTCTTGTGTTATGCTCGCCGCATGACCAGCTGGGTCTGACA
>CAINNX010000153.1 GCA_903851305.1 uncultured Hyphomicrobiales bacterium
GCAATCCAGAAGCAACACATGAGGCCATCTGGATTGCTTCGCGCTCGCGCTCGCAATGACGGCAAAAATCTAACGCCGCCCGAACAGCTTCTCAATATCGGCCAGCTTCAGCTCAACATAAGTCGGCCGCCCATGATTGCATTGGCCGGAACCGGGCGTTGCTTCCATTTCGCGCAACAGCGCGTTCATTTCTTCGCCCGACAGGCGCCGGCCTGCGCGCACGGAATGATGACACGCCATCGTTGCCAACACATGATCCAAACCCTTCGCAAGCGATGTTGCTGAACCATGCTCGGCAAGCGTATCAGCCACATCGCGCACAAGGCGCTGCGGATCAGCCTTGGCGAGAATGGAGGGGACTTCGCGCACGGCCACAGCGCCGGGGCCAAAACTCTCGACCGACAGGCCTGATTTTTCGAGCTCGATGGCATGGGCCAGCAAGCGATCCACATCGGCCTCATCCATCTCGACAATGGCGGGGATCAAGAGCATTTGGCGGGCAATGCCATTTTGCTCGCGCTGTTTTTTGAGCCGTTCATAAACAAGCCGCTCATGCGCCGCATGCTGATCAACAATCACCACGCCATCGCGCGTCTGCGCGATGATGTAAGTGTCATGCACCTGTGCGCGGGCAGCACCCAATGGCGCGTCGATACTCTCTTGGTGCAAAGGCGCGTCATGCGAACGCATATCGGCTTGCGGTGGCGCGACATCCGACACGAAAGAGGCTTGCGCGGCTTCGCCAAAACCGGGCATGGGTGCGGCAGGTGACGCGCGCCAATCCCATTGCGCATGTTGCGGCGCGGGGCGCTGCCAAGAACGCGCCATTGCCTCAATGGTGCGCACGCCTCCTGTCGTGCTGGCACGATGCATGGCATCAGCCAAAGTCTGACGAAGTGCGCCGACGATCAAGCCGCGCACCAAGCCGGGATCACGAAACCGCACTTCGGCTTTCGCCGGATGCACATTCACATCGACCAGATGCGGATCGCAGGTGAGGAAGAGCGCGAGTGCGGGATGACGATCTGAGGGCAGATAATCCATATAAGCCGCACGCACAGCGCCACTCAAAACCTTGTCGCGCACAGGACGACCATTCACATAGAGATATTGCGCAAGCGCATTTGCGCGATGGAATGTCGGCAGACCGGCAAAGCCATTCAGCCGAAAGCCTTCACGTTCGGCCGAAACCGCCAAAGCATTGGGCGTAAAATCCTGCCCCAGCACTTGCGCAATGCGTGCGAGGCGGCCCTCACCCCCCGCGCCGCAATCAACATAATCGAAGCCCGACAAATGATCGCCCGACAGCGCAAAGCGCACACGCGGATGGGCCATCGCCAGACGCTTCACCACGTCAGCAACGGCTTGCGCTTCAGCGCGATCCGTTTTGAGAAATTTCAGACGCGCGGGTGTGGCGAGAAACAAATCACCCACTTCCACCTTGGTGCCTTGCGCACCAGCACTTGGCGCAACGGCAGCCTTCTGGCCAAAGTCTACGCGCAAGTGTGACGCATGATCAGCGCCTGCGCGCCGCGTCGTCATATCCAGCCGCGCCACCGAGCCGATGGAGGGCAAAGCCTCGCCACGGAAACCGAGGGTCGCAATATTGGAGAGATCACCATCAGGTAGTTTTGACGTGGCATGGCGATCAACGGCGCGCGCCAGATCTTCGGGTGTCATGCCCTCGCCATCATCAACGACACGGATCAGGCGGCGTCCGCCTTCTTGCAAAGCAATTTCGATGCGCTTGGCACCTGCATCCAGCGCGTTTTCGATGAGTTCTTTAACGGCAGACGCCGGACGCTCAACAACCTCACCCGCCGCAATGCGGTCGACAAGAACAGGATCAAGGCGACGAACGGGCATGGGGGTGAATCACTTGTTTCAGGATGCAGTCAGATTATCAGGATTCCCCCGCCCAGTCATTGCGAGCGAAGCGAAGCAATCCAGAAGCCTCAGGCGCGGCTCTGGATTGCCGCGTCGCTACGCTTCTCGCAATGACGATGCCTACATCCCGACAGGTCGACCAGCCACCGTGACCATCAGCTCCTTGCCCTTGAACAGGCGCTCTCCCACACGCATCATGTCGGCCAAAGTCACAGCCGCCACTTTTTCATTGCGCGTGTCGAGCCAGGTCACTGGCAGGTGATCAATCTGCAGATGCACGAGCTGGCCCGCAATCTTGGTCGATGTGTCAAAGCGCAGGTCATATGAGCCGATCAGATATTTCTGCGCCTTGTCGAGCTCATCCGCGGTCGGGCCATCTTCGGCGAGTTTGCGAATTTCATCTTCAATCACGGAAAGCGATTCCGCGGCGCGTTCATTCTTGGTCGATGTGCCACCCACGAATGATGCGGTGTGGCGATAGCTCGCCAGTTGCGAATGAACCGAATAAGCCAGCCCCCGCTTCTCACGCACTTCCTTGAACAGGCGCGCTGAAAAGACGCCGCCACCCAGAATATGATTGAGCACCATGGCCGGCACATAATCGGGATCATGCAGATCAATGCCCGGCAAGCCGAAGCGAATGGTGGATTGGGGCACATCCACATCAATCACTTTGCGCTTACCAAGACCCTGCAAGGTCACAGGGCCGATGGTTGCAATACGCATCTTTTCAGGCAGTGTGCCAAACACATCATCCAGCAAGGCGGCCAGCTTGGCGGCATCAATCGCGCCGACAACGGCCACTTTCAGACCTGCACGCTGCATAACGTTCTTATGCATGGCGACCAGATCATCGCGCGTGATGGCTGCGACGCTATCCTGCGTGCCGCGTGACGGGCGGCCGTAGACATGGCCCGCATAGGCCACTTCGCGAAAGGCTTTGGCGGCCAGCGCATCGGGATCATTGGCCTCATTGCGCAGACCAGCCAGCATTTGTGAGCGCACGCGCTCAATCGAATCCGCATCAAAACGCGGCTTGTTGACGGCAAGTTTCAAAAGCCCGAACGCCGCGTCAATGTTGCGCGACATGGTTTTCATGCGCCCATGAAATGTGTCGCTGTCTGAGGAGAAGGAAATCTCAATCGCCTTGTCATCCAGCGCATTGTGGAAGGCGGCGGCATCAAGATCGCCAGCACCTTCATCCATCAGGCCAGCCATCATCACGGCTGTGCCCATGCGCCCGTCGGCATCTTGCGAGGAGCCGCCAGCCAGCGCGAATTCCATCGCCACCAGCGGCACGGCATAATCTTCAACCAGCCAAGCCTCGATACCGGCTTTGCTCACCACATGCTGCACGCGGGCGGCTCGTTTGGTCGGAGAGACAATCATTTGCGGCGCGTTCATGAGCGTTTCCGTTGGTCTTTGAAGGCAGCCTTAAGCCGCAGCATTGTCTGATTTGGGCAACAGGAAGCCCGTCACCGCACGGCGACGATCCAGCCATTTCACAGCCGCCTTGCGCACGTCTTCAGCGGTCACCGCATCCATCCGCTCAGGCCAAGCGCGGATATCCTCGACACTCATGCCTGTTGTCAGGGCCGCGCCATACCAGCGCGCGAGCGAGGTCTGGTTGTCCTGCGCATAAATGGCATCAGCCACCAGACGCGTCTTGACGCGCGCGAGATCTTCTTCTGTCACGCCCTTGTCGATCACATCGCGGATGATGCGTTCAACCGCTGCATCAAGTTGTTCAAGAGTTACATCAGGTGCTGGCATGGCATAGAACCAGAAGCGCGTCTCATCGAGCGCCGTGCCCATGTAATAGCCCTCTGCGGCGACGGCTATCTTCTCGTCCATCACCAGGCGGCGATAGAGCAGGCTTGTCGCACCACCGCCCAGCAAATGCGCGAGCGCTTCCAGCGCTTCGGCCTCGCCTTTTTCGGCTGTGCGATAAGAGGGCACCAGATAGACGGTCTGATGCGAGGGCTGCTCAACCTTTTCATCCGACAGTGTGACAAGGCGATGGGCGCGCGGAGCGGGCTCGCGCGGGCGCTTGCGCTGGGGGGCATCCCCGCGCGCCGGGATCGCACCATAGGTGCGGGTCGCAACCTCGCGCACTTCGTCTTCGCTGACATCACCGGCCACAATCAGCACGGCATTTTCGGGCGTGTAGAAACGGTCGTAATAATCCAGCGCATCTTCACGGCCGAGATCTTCAATCTCATGCTGCCAGCCGATGATCGGCTTGCCGTAAGGATGGTGCGAATAAAGCGCTGCCTGCACAGCTTCATGCAATTGCGCCGACGGATCGCTGTCGGTGCGCATGCGGCGCTCTTCGAGAACGACATCGCGCTCGGGCGCGACAATCTCGTCGGTCAAAACGAGATTCTTCATGCGGTCGGCTTCATATTCCATGACAACCGGCAGATGGGCCTTTGGCATGCGCTGGAAATACGCCGTGTAATCATTCGACGTGAACGCATTCTCCTGCCCGCCCAGTTCAGCGACGAGCTCGGAGAAATAGCCTTTGGGATGTTTCTGTGTGCCCTTGAACATCAGATGTTCAAGAAAATGCGCAATGCCGGATTTACCAGCCGGATCATCAGCCGAGCCATTGCGGTACCACACCATATGCGTGACGACCGGTGCGCGCAGATCGGGAATGACCACGACCTCCATGCCATTGTCGAGACGGAAATGGGAAATGGCCGGGCCAGCACCTGCAGAGGCGGATGCGCCTGCAGCTGGCGTGAGACCGGAAGAATGCGACTGACGTGCCATATGTGCCCGACTGAAAGCTGGAGATACAAAACCGCCGCCACAAGGTCACCCCGGGCGGCGGGCCATAAGGCAATATAAGATCAAAGAGGGTGAAAGTTCACCCCCAGCCAATCATCATCCCGCGATTAGCGTTCTGCTTTGCGACGTGCTTCTTCAATCGCCTGGGCACGCGCATCGGAGAGATTGTCTTCCTGCTTGACCTCAAACGTATATTTCTGGGCCGTGGTGGGCTTGCGATAGCCGGTCGGCGGCTCTGTGAGATCTTTGCGCGGCGGCTCTTTGCCAACTGTCAGCACGGTCTTGTCATCAACGCCGGAGGATTTGGCGTTGCGCATGCCGGTCCAGAAGGCTTCCTGATTGCAGGGGCGCCCCAATGGCTCGTTGCAATCCTTGTCTGTGCCAGGGCCCTGAACAGCTGTGGTGCGGACGCGGTCGAGCTCTGTACGGCTGACGGGGTTCCAGACCTCGTCGACACGCTGGCGAGCTCTATCGGCTTTCTCAGCCTCACGGCGGGCGATTTCCTGATCCTTGGGCCATGCCTTGACGCGTTTGGTAACCGGGGCTTGCGGATCTGGCAGCACCTTGCGATTGGCTGGCACAACAATCGGAGCGCGTTCGCGATATTGGATATTGCCCTCAACCGGCTGGTCGCCCGGCATCACCAGGTCGATCATGGATTCCAGAAGACTGGCTTTGCCATCGTCTTCCAAAGCCATTGCGGCCCGCGGTGAACCCGCCAAAGCGAGCAAAACAGACGCCGCGACAAGTCCGGCGCGAGGAAAGCGAGTTCCTGATTTCATGGCCAAGTCCAATGCAGTGTCCGTTACGGTCGAATAAGGCCAGCCGCGCGGCTGGGGACAATCCACCTCTTGCCACCCCAAGGCGGCAATTTGGTGGCGGCGCTCAGCCTTGCGGGCTGGGGGCCGGGGTGATGAGGGATTCATACAGAAGAAGCCCAACCCCCGCAACGATCCCGACATCGGCCAGGTTGAAAACATACCAAGAGAAGCTGCCGAGGTGAAAATGGAAGAAATCGGCCACGGCCCCATAGGCCGCCCGGTCAATGGCATTGCCGACGGCCCCGCCGATGATCAAGCCCAGGCCCAGCCCGCTCAAAACCGTGCTTGAGCGCCACAGCCAGACCGCCAGAAACAGGGTCGCGGCCAATGTGACAGCCAGAAGCGCATATCGGCCCAGATCGCTGTCGGCCTCAAACAGCGAATAGGACACGCCCTTGTTCCAGGCCATGACGAGGTCAAAGAAAGGTAGCACCCGCACCGGGGGCCGATTGCCAATGTCATAGACATTCAGCATCCACAGCTTATGCGCCTGATCGGTGAGCAGCATGAGGAAGGCGCTCATGCCCCCCAGCAGGCGCACCTTGGTCTGCAGGCCAAAGCCTTGCGCGCCTTCGCTCACAGCAGGCCTGCAGCTTTCAATTCACGCAAAGCCTTGGCATCGCGCGGCGTGACATCGGGATAATCGGCGTCTTGGCCAATCTCGCCCGAGATTTTCCACGAGCGCGCACATTTTTGGCCCTTGGCTGCTTCGCAGACAACGCCAATGCCCGGCACATCATCCAGCGTGAACGCACCCTGAGGCGCTGACCCGCTTCGAATATCAATGCCCGACGTGATGCAGATTTCCGCCAAGTCGAGGCCGTTCAGCACGCCGCGCAAGGCCTCATCGGCAATATAGACAATGGGGGCTGCTTCCAGCGACGAGCCGATGCGCTTTTGCGCACGCTCGATTTCCAAAGCACCTGTGACCACGCGACGGATCGCGCGCACTTTGGCCCATTTGGCGGCCAGCGCGTCATCGCGCCAGCTGGCAGGCACATCGACAAAACCTTCCAGATGCACCGATTCCGCATCCTGATAGCGAGACAGCCATGCTTCTTCTGCGGTGAAGCAGAGAATGGGCGCGAGCCACAAAGTGACGGCGCGGAAAATCTCTTCAATGCAAGTGAGAGAGGCGAGGCGCGCTTGCGACGACAACGGATCGCAATAAAGCGTGTCCTTGCGCACATCGAAATAAAAGGCCGAGAGATCGGTGTTCAGGAACAGCGACAGTTCCGAGATCACCTTGCGATAATCATAGGTCTCGTAAGCCTGTTTGATCACCGGTGCGAGTTCAGCGAGACGATGCAGCATGAGCTTTTCAAGCTCGGGCATATCGGCATGCGACACACGCTTGCTCGCATCATAATGCGCCAGCGTGCCAAGCATCCAGCGCAACGTGTTGCGCAATTTGCGGTAGGTCTCGACAAAGGTTTTCAAAATTTCTTTGCCGATGCGCAGATCATCCGAATAATCCGAGGCCGCGACCCACAAGCGCAGAATGTCTGCGCCCGCATCTTCAATCACCTTTTGCGGCGCGGTGACATTGCCAAGCGACTTCGACATTTTCTGGCCTTTTTCATCCAGAACAAAGCCGTGCGTCAGCACGATATCAAATGGCGCGCGCCCACGCGTGCCGCAGCTCTCCAAGAGCGATGACTGGAACCAGCCACGATGCTGGTCGGATCCTTCGAGATACATGACGCTGTCGCGTCCGCCATCGACCTTGCGCTTGGTGCCGGACAGCCCCGGGAAATGCTTGGCATCTTCGAGCGTGTAAGTATGCGTCGAGCCTGAATCAAACCAGACGTCAAGCACGTCCATGACCATGTCATAATCGTTGGCGCGTGCACCCAGAAAACGCTCTTTCGCGCCATCCTTGAACCAGGCGTCACCACCTTCGGTTTCAAACGCCTCTGCAATCGCCGCATCCACTGCCTTGTCATGCAGAAGCTCTTTGGTTTCCTTGTGCACAAACACGCAGATCGGCACGCCCCATGCGCGCTGGCGCGACATGACCCAATCGGGCTTATTTTCGATCATGCCGCGAATGCGGTTCTCACCAGCTGCCGGCACCCATTGCGTCTTGCCAATAGCCTCAAAAGCAACCGTGCGCAGCGAGGAACCCAGATTGAATTCCTTGTCCATCGCAATGAACCATTGCGGCGTATTGCGGAAGATCACCGGCTTTTTTGAACGCCAGCTGTGCGGATATTGATGCTTCAGGCGACCGCGCGCGACAAGATTGCCAATCGTGATGAGCGATTGAATGACCGCCTCATTGGCATCGCCCTTGTCACCTTTTTCGGTGATGACGCGCTTACCTTCAAAGCCCGGTGCTTCTTTGGTGTAGCGGCTTTCATCATCAATGGTGAAAGGAATGCGCGTGTCGATGCCACGCGCTGATAACTCGCGGCCGTAGGCCATCCAGATTTCAAAGTCTTCGCGACCATGCGAGGGCGCCGTATGCACAAAACCCGTGCCCGTATCGTCGGTGACGTGATCGCCATCAAGCAGCGGCACCTGGAAGCGATAGCCCAGACCCGACAGCGGATGCGCACACACAGTGGCCTTCAGATCATCTGCCGAAACAGAACCAATCTGCTTCAACGTAATCTTGCTGGAAGCTGCAACGGCATCAGCAAGTTTCAGCGCAAGGACATATTTCTCGCCGACCACAGGTCCGAAATCGCGTTCATTGGCGGTTACTTCAAACACGCCATATTCGATCTTGTGCGAATAGGAGATCGCGCGATTGCCCGGCAACGTCCAAGGCGTTGTCGTCCAGATGACGATATAGGCATTGGCAATCGGGCCCTCAAGAATGGGGAACTTTACCCACACCATATCCGACTGGTGATCGTGATATTCGATTTCCGCTTCGGCGAGTGCAGTCTTTTCAACAACTGACCACATGACGGGCTTGGAGCCGCGATAGAGCAGCCCATTGTCCTTGAACTTCATGATCTCGCGCGCGATCTGCGCTTCGGCATGGAAGGCCATGGTCGAATAGGGATGATCCCAATCACCCGTCACGCCGAGGCGCTTGAACTCTTCGCGCTGGGTGTCGAGCCATTGTTGCGCGAAGGCGCGGCATTCCTGACGAAACTCCACAACGGGAACCTCGTCCTTGTTCTTGCCCTTGGCGCGATATTGCTCTTCGATCTTCCATTCAATCGGCAGACCGTGACAATCCCAGCCCGGCACATAATTGGAATCAAAGCCCAGCATCTGCTGGCTGCGCGTCACCATATCCTTCAGGATTTTGTTGAGCGCATGGCCGATATGGATGTTGCCATTGGCATAGGGCGGGCCGTCATGCAGCACGAAGCGCGGACGCCCGGCCGAGGTCTCGCGGATGCGCTTGTAGAGATCGCGCACACGCCAACGGGCGAGAATTTCCGGCTCCTTCTGTGGCAGGCCCGCACGCATCGGAAATTCGGTGCGCGGCAGGAAAAGGGTCTGCGAATAGTCAGGTGCGGAAGACTCGGTCATGTTGGGTCAAAAGCTCTGGCAAGGCGGGGGAAAATGCGTGTCCGGCAATAGCCCATTTGGGCGATGGGGACAAACCTTCTCCCAGAGGGAGAAGGTGGCGCGCGCAGCGCGACGGATGAGGGGAAAACGCTCTACCCCAGAATCGCCCGCGCCTCGTCCACGTCCTTGCCGATCTGGGCGACCAGCGCCTCCAGACCATCAAATTTCACTTCTGCGCGAATCCAGCTCACAAACTGGACTTCCAGCCCGTGTCCGTACAAATCACCTTTGAAATCAAGGATATAGATCTCAAGCCACGGGGGGCCATTGTCAACCGTGGGGCGGCGGCCCCAGCTCGCCACGCCCTTGTTCCAGACCCCAGCGACCATCACCCGCACGGCATAAATCCCGTAGCGCAGGCGACAGGAGGGATCGAGGATCAGATTGGCGGTCGGAAAGCCAAGCTCCCGGCCGAGTTTCTGGCCGTGCACCACCTCGCCCGTGACGAAGAAATCGTGACCCAGAAGAGTGCGGGCGCGCGCGACATCGCCCTCCTCCAGCGCCTTGCGGGTATCGGCTGAATGGATGGCCTCGGGGCTGCCGCCAGCATCGGCCAGCACTTTTTCGACCACTTTCACGGCAAATCCATGCCGGGCGCCGGCCTCTTTCAAAAAGCTGGGCGACCCTTCGCGGCCTTTGCCGAAGTGAAAGTCATAGCCAACAACCGCGCCGGAAATTTTGAGACGCCCGACCAGCACATCGGTGACAAATTCCTCAGCCGTCAGGCCAGCCAGCCCCGCATCAAAGGGCAGAACGAACATGGTCTCGAGGCCAAGGCGTGCCAGCGAGACCGCCTTTTCGCGCTCCGGCGTCAGGCGGAAAATCACCGGACGGCCAGCAAAGAAATCCGCCGGATGCGGCTCGAAGGTCAAAACCGCGCAAGGCTTGTTGAGACGCGTGGCGAGTGCTTCCGCCGCGCGGATGACCACCGAATGGCCGCGATGCACGCCATCGAAATTGCCAATCGCCACCACAGCGCCTTCCAGCGCTTTCGGCAGGCTTTGTGGGTCTTTGATAATGGCAAGATGGGAGGCGGCGGGAGCTGCGGACATGGCGGGCAAACTGACGCGCAGGCCCCGTCCCGTCAAGGCTTGCTGCGGGCTTTCGTGGGCCGCTTTTTGGCAAGGCTCTTTTTCGCAGGCGGACGCTTGGCCGGCGCCTTTATCTTTTTCACCGTCTTTTTGGCTGCCTTTTTGGCGGCAGCCTTTTCAGGCGGTTTCACGGCTGGCGCTGGCGCACGCCGCACAGGATTGCGCGCGGGCACCATCACCAAGGCCTCGCCATCCAGAACGACTTTGCCATCGACGATACATTCGCACGACAGCTTGCAGCGATAGCCCTCGCTGATCAGCTCTGTCACCTGCACGATGACGGTCACCACATCACCAATGCGCACAGGCGCGCGGAAATTCAGCGTCTGCGACAAATAGACCGCGCCCGGCCCCGGCAGATACATGCCCAGCACCGCCGAAATCAGACTGGCCGTATAAAGCCCATGCGCAATGCGCCCGCCAAAGCGTGTCTTGCGGGCGAAATGTTCGGACAGATGGATCGGATTGTGATCGCCCGACAAAGTGGCGAATTTCACCACATCGCTCGACGTCACCGTGTGCATGCTGCGCTCATGCATGCCCAGCGAAAGGTCTTCAAAGAAATGAATTTTGATGGGTGCGGTGAACATGAGCGAACTTCTCCGCCGTCATTGCGAGGAGGGCGTCAGCCCGACGCGGCAATCCATAAGGTCGCACGTGAGGCATCTGGATTGCTTCGCTTCGCTCGCAATGACGACGCAAGGCGTTACCAGATGCCTCAAGCTTCACCTTTGCACCCCGGGCACTGCAATAGGACTTAAGGGCTACCAGACGAGCTCGGGGATTGCTGCCAGAGGATGGCGTGTGTTTTCGGCCAGAAACTGCTGATAGGCCGCCAAATCCAGCGCGCCGTCGGCATGCAATTCCTCGCGGTGGATGCCGCGCGTCACAAACAAGGCATCGACACCAAAATCCACAGCACCCGCAACATCTGTGCGCATGGCATCACCAATGGCCAGAATCCGGTTGCGCGGCACGCTTTGTCCGCGGATTTTTTCAGCAAAAGCCAAAGCCCGCTCATAGATAGGCGCAAAAGGCTTTCCGGCCTGCAAGACACGCCCGCCACGCTCTTCATAGACTTGCGCCAGAGCGCCCGCACAATAGATGAGCTGATAACCCACATGCACAACCAGATCTGGATTGGCCGAGATCATATCGAGATTGCGCGCGCGCATGATCGCCAGGCGGTCGGCATAATCCTCAAGCGTTTCGCTGCGGTCATCATTGAGACCGGTCACCACCACATAAGCCGCTTCTTCCAGCGGCACGAGGCGTGGTTTCACGCCGGTCTGCTGGTGCGAAATCTCGAACAATGTGAGATCGCGCTCCGGACCAATATGGAAAATCGGCTGATCCTTGCGCTCGGCAATAAAAGCCAGCGTCACATCACCCGATGTCACCATGTCATCGAAGGCATCGCGGGGCACATGAAAGCCCTCAAGTTGCTCAAGGATCGGCGGATTAGGTCGCGGCGCATTGGTGATCAGGATCACCGTGCCGCCTTGGACGCGAAAGCGCTGCAAAGCCTCGCAGGCGGCGGGATATCGCGCCTGGCCATTGTGGACGACACCCCAGACATCGCAGAGCACGACATCATAGCGGCCATCAAATTCGGAAAGACCGCGGGCAATGCGCGGTAAGGCTGGAGTCTGTGTCATGACTTGCGGGTAAGTGTCGCTCCCCCGCCTGTCAAGCGAGCAGGCGCTCACGAAATCGCTGCGTTGCACATAATCCCAAAGTCGGACAAGAAACCGTCAGACAAATGTCACAGTCCAAGCAGATAGGATTTTTCTGCTGAAACTTCGTGCAATCGCCGTTCAAAGCCAGGCCTAGGCTTGACCAGACATGGGCAGGCATGGAATCTCGGCCCTCATAGGGGCCAGACAAGCTTCAAGCTTTGGGGAAACCGGACCAAGTGATGGGAAGCTCTTGCGATTGCAGCGTGAGTGAAGATCAACGCCGCCACTCTGGCGCGCGCGCCCTGTTGGCTGCCTGCCTGTTGGGCCTCGCTGCCCTCACCACCCTGCCGGCTCAAGCCAATTCCCTCGACACAGCGACAGCCGAGCCCGAAACCGAGAGCTGCCCTGCTGGCCGCTCCATGCTCAAGCATCAGGCCAAGCTGAAAGATCTGTCGCGCCGCGTGGCTGACCACGCACCCTTGAAAATTCTGGCCATCGGCTCGTCATCCACCTTCGGCATTGGCGCCACATCACCCCAGCACGCCTATCCGGTGCGCTTTGCGGAGGAAATGGGCCAACGCTTCCGCACCAAGGTCGAGGTGATCAATGCGGGGGTGAATGGTGAAACGGCTGATGCCACGCTGGCACGTCTGGAAGAACGCGTTGCTGCCGAGCGCTTTGATCTCGTGATCTGGCAGGTCGGCACCAATGATGCGATGAAGGGCGGCGATGAAGAGCGCTTCAGCCGCTTCCTGAAGCGCGGCATCTCCCTCGTCAAATCGCGCAAGATGGATCTGGTGCTGCTCGACCAGCAGTTTTTCCCGACGATGAAAGACCCCGTGCGCTACGAGCGCTTTGTCAAACTTGTCGAAATCGCGGGCGAAGAAGAAGCCACACCGGTTCTCTCGCGCTACCGACTGATGAAATTCTGGGCCGAACGCGTGCCGCAGGATTTGCGCTCCATGCTCACCTCTGATGGCTTTCATATGAGTGACCGCGGCTATTTCTGTCTGGCCACAGCCATGGGTCGCGCCATGGGTGATCTGGTGAGCGGTGCACCGCAGCTTGCCAATGAAATCACGCCCGCGATCACGGCCTCTGTGCCGCGCTCCATGCTGCGCCCCTAAGCCGACACTTTTCCGTCAACAATATTGAGGCGTCGGTCGGCCTGTGCAGCGATGCCCAGATCATGCGTCACCACAACCACCGACTTGCCTGAACCTGGCCCGCACATGGCGCGCAAAATGCCAAGCACTTGCGCCGATGAAGCGGTGTCGAGATTGCCGGTTGGTTCATCCGCCAAGACGAGTTTTGGATCATTGGCGAGCGCACGCGCAATGGCGACACGCTGACGCTGCCCGCCCGACATTTGCTCGGGTCGCTTATAGGCATGTTCGCCCAAGCCCAAGGACACCAGCAGATCTTTTGAACGCGCCAGAATCGCCTCATCATCGAGACGCCCCAAGGCGCGCATGGGGAGCGCGACATTTTCCAGCGCCGAAAATTCGGGCAGCAGAAAATGAAACTGAAAGACAAAGCCTAAGGTCTCAAGCCGCATGCGCGCCCGCGCCTCTTCGTTGAGCTTGGAGGTCGCGCGACCATCAATCGTCACTTCACCCGCACTGGGCACATCCAGCAAACCCAGCAAATACAAAAGCGAGGATTTGCCAGATCCCGATGGGCCTGTGATGGCGAGAAACTCGCCACTGTTCACATCCATATCAATGCCGTCAATCAGCGTGGCAGGCACTTCACCACCCAACACACGATGCAGGCCTCGTGCTTCGACAAGTGCGCTCATGAGGCACCTCGAATAATGTCAACAGGCTGCAAGGCGGCCGCTTTGCGCGCTGGAAAGAAGCCTGCAATCACGGAGGCCATCAGCGCCACAGCGCCAGCAATCGCATAATGCGAAGGGGCATAGATGATGGGCAGGCGGGTCGCATCCATGAAGGGCGATTTGAACTCGATCTGTGCCATGCCGTAACTCATGAGATAGCCGAGCAACCAGCCGAGCAGCAGACCCATAATGCCAATCATCATGCTCTCGATAACGAAAATGCGCCGCACCACGTAAGAGGGGAAACCGAGCGACTTCATGATCGCAATGTCACGTGTCTTTTCATGCGTGATGGTCGAGATGATGTTGTAAGTGCCGAAGGATGCGACCATCAGAATGGCACTGACCACCGTATACATGATGAAATTGCGCATCTGGAAAGCCGACAGCAAATCCTCATGCGCTTCTTGCCAGGATGTGGCCTTGTAGCCCGTCTCGGCTTCAATGCGCGATGCCACGGCACGCGCCTGCATGACGTCATGCGCCTTCACCCGCAATTCATTCACAAGCCCCGTTTGGCCTGCCATAATCTGTCCTGTTTTGATCAGCACATAAGATGTGTTGTCATCTATTTGCGTCACGCCCGCATGCGAGATGGCCACCACAGTGGCAGAAATGGTGCGCCCTGTTCCTGCGGTCACCACCACACTATTGCCAATGCGCACGCCAGCTTTCTTCGCCAGACCCGAGCCCAGAATGATGGCGTTTGATGATTTATAAAGCGCATCCAGTGAGCCATCGCGAATTTGCGTGGCGAGTTTGGACACGTCCGGCTCGCGCTTGGGATCAATACCGGTGACGCTGGCTGCCGTATCGCGCCCTGCAAAGCGGATCACGGCTTTGGCCTGCACAGAGGGCGCTACAGCGCCGGGCAACCAGCCTTCGAGCGCGGCCATGATCGCGTAGGGGTTCTTGATGCCGGGGCGCAATTGCTTGGTGGTCAAACCGTGAATTTCTGCTGCATCGAAAGCCTGATCGGCTGGCTGGCGCGGCGGCTCGCGCCGTTCATCGGTGACAGAAATATGAGGCAAGGAATCGACCAGCTGGCGCACGAAATCATCCTGCGAGCCCTCCATGATGGAGGCCATCATCACCGAAAAGCCCACACCAATGGCCACGCCAAACACGCCCACAAGCGTCTGGCGCAAGCGCGCCAGCACATGCGTGCGGGCAATTGAAATCACAAGGCGGTTCATGCCGCTCAACGCGCAGCCTCCTCCTTGATGCGCACACGCAAGCCATCGTTAAAACTGGCCTGCGCGGGTGAGGCGATCATCTCTCCCTCAGCGAGCCCCTCCAAAATCTCAACCGCGCGCGTGCCGCGAATACCGGTCCTCACCGCGACTAACTTCAAATGGCTTCCGGCGATCACAAACAGCTTGTCACCTGCCAAAGCCTCCGTTGGCACCAGCAAAGCGCCAGCTTTTTCGCGCGTGACAATATTGGCCTCCACACTCATGCCAATTTGCAGCGGCGTCTCGGGCGGCAGGTTCAGATAGACGCGAAATGTTTTGGTCGCCGGATCACCTTTGGGGGTCATGTCACCCACCACGCCGGCCAGTGGATGATCTTTGAAACCTTCATTGCGGATCAAAACATTTTGGCCAGTCCTGACACGCGGAATATCTTCTTCATTCACATCTGCCACAATGCGCAATGGCTTGGGCTGGCCGACCCAGAACAGCACATCAGCGACACCAACACCTGCGATCTCGCCGACTTCCCCATCTTTGCGCAAGACCACACCATCCATGGGCGCGCGTAGCACAAGATCGCTGATGCGGTCCTCTTGGGCTGCGATGCGCGCTTCATATTCGGCAAGTTGCGTGACCAGTTGATCCAGCGCGGTCTGCGTCGCGGCGGCGCGTGCCACAAGGCCACGTGTGCGCTCGACATCGCCCTCAAGCCGCACTCGGCGCGCTTCTAGCTCGCGCAGAGCAGAGCGTTCTTCGACGTCATCCAGCTGGCCCAACACATCACCAGCCGTCACCCGCTTGCCCTCGCAATCGCAAAGCTTGGTGATGCGCTTACGCGACAGGGCCACCACCTTGGCCCATTTTTCCGGCTCGACCGTGCCGGTGGCGTAAACCACCTCAGCCGCTGTTCCGCGTTGCGGCTTGACCGCCACCACGTCGACAGGGGCGAAAACCAGCCGCCAGACAAGAATAGCCGCCACCAGACCGGCCAGGCCAATTATCAGGAGGTTACGCAGGCGCATGAAAGGATCTCACTCAGGACTAGCTTGTGATGAGGCTACCCCCTCCGGGCGGCCAAGGCGAGTGTGGGGGTCGCGCGCTTTCAAACCATTTTGCGAGTGGAAGCCAAGCAATCCAAGGGACTCACCTACCCCTCCCCGCCTTGCCCCGGCACGCCCCGCCCCTTATGAACGGGCCTGACCTTTTTGCCTGCAACGGGCCACCCGAGACATCATGACCGACCAGACCCCAAAACCGACTGTCAAAGCCCGCCTGCCACGCGGCCTCGCCGACCGTGGCCCGACCGAGATTGCCGCGACCCATCGCATGATGACCGCCATCCGCGAGGTTTATGAGCTCTATGGTTTTGAAGCGGTGGAAACACCTTTCATTGAATATACCGAAGCGCTCGGCAAATTTTTGCCCGATCTGGATCGTCCCAATGAAGGCGTGTTCTCGTTTCAGGATGATGACGAGCAATGGTTGTCGCTGCGCTACGATCTGACAGCGCCACTCGCGCGCTTTGTCGCTGAGCATTACGACAAATTGCCCAAGCCCTATCGCAGCTACCGCTCAGGCTTTGTGTTTCGCAATGAAAAACCGGGCCCCGGCCGCTTCCGCCAATTCATGCAATTTGATGCCGATACCGTTGGCTCTGCCTCTGTCGCCGCAGATGCTGAAATCTGCATGATGGCAGCCGACACGCTTGAAAAAGTCGGGATCAAACGCGGTGATTATGTCATCAAGGTCAACAACCGCAAAGTGCTCGACGGCGTGCTCGAGGCTGCGGGCCTTGCTGGTGATGATCGCGCCGCCCAGCGGCTCATCGTCTTGCGCGCCATCGACAAGCTCGATCGTTTGGGCGCTGAAGGCGTGCGCATGTTGCTCGGCCCCGGCCGTAAGGATGAATCGGGAGATTACACCAAGGGAGCCGATCTCGCCGCCAGTGCCATTGATCGTGTGCTGTCCTTCACCGCTGCGCGTGGTGCAACCAATGAAGCCACCATCGACAATTTGCGCGTGGCTGTGGGCACGTCCGAGCGCGGCGCGGAAGGTGTCGCTGAGCTTGCAGAAATCGCCACGCTCATTGGTGCTGGCGGCTATGGCGATGGCCGCATCATTATTGATCCTGCCGTGGTGCGCGGCCTCGAATATTACACGGGCCCCGTCTATGAGGCCGAACTCACTTTTGAAACGAAAGATGAGACAGGTCGCCCGATGCGCTTTGGCTCGGTGGGCGGTGGGGGTCGTTATGATGGCCTGGTTGCCCGCTTCCGGGGCGAGCCTGTGCCCGCCACCGGCTTCTCCATTGGCGTGTCACGCCTGCTGGCTGCTCTGACCGCGATCAAGAGCCCGATTGCGGCTGCCACGGATGCGCGCGGGCCCGTTGTTGTGCTGGTGCTCGATCGTGAGCATATGGCGCGCTATCAGGGTTTTGTCGCAAGCCTTCGCAAAGAAGGGATTCGCGCCGAGCTGTATCTGGGCCAAGCTGGCATGAATGCGCAGATGAAATATGCTGACAAACGCCATTCCATTTGTGCTGTCATTCAAGGCTCGAATGAGCGCGACAAGGGCGAAGTTTCCATCCGCGATCTGGTGCTGGGCGCCAAGCTTGCCTCCAGCAGCAAGGATCGTGCGGATTATCTCGAACTGCGCAACCGCGCCCAATTCTCGGTCTCCGAGGCCGATCTGGTCACGGCGGTCAAAGAGGTTCTTGGACGCCACAGCTGAGCATTTGCCGCCTACGCCGCCATTGCCTATCGTGGCGCGGCCTTATCGGAGATGAAGCCTATGAAGTCTTGCCGTTTTCTCGCACTTGCAGCCGCTCTGGCCTGCCTGACAGCGGGCACTGCCAGCGCCCAGCAACCGACACAGCAAGGTGCCCGACCGCTCCCGAAGGAAGATAAGACCTTCCCCAAGGATTCCAGCTGGACGTTGCGCCAGCTCGACGGCAAGCCGGTTCCTGCCGGCATGGAAGCCACTTTGCGGATTGACGGACAATTCCGCGGCGCCGGCTTTGCTGGCTGCAACACTTGGTCCGCTACCATGTGGCCTGTGCGTGGTCAGCGCTTTGCTGTGGGCGGAATTGCCGTCACCAAAAAGGCTTGCCCGCAACCTGTCATGCAGTTTGAATCAGCCTTCCTGCATGCACTCTTTTCAGCTCCCACATGGGATGTGATTGGTGACCGCATGGAAGTGAAGAGCCAGGCTGGCACGCTCACCTTTGGCCGCGGATTCTAAACCCGCGGATTGACCATCGCCTCATCGTGATCAAGCGGCGTGAAAACGCCGTCTTGTCCACGCTGCATGTGCAGGCGGCGCTTGTGGAAAGCGATCAGCGTTGAGCGGTGGCCAATTGAAATGACGGTCGTCTCCGGCAGATGATCGCGCAACACCGTATAAATCTGCGCTTCCAGATTTTCATCGAGTGCTGCTGTGGCTTCATCCAGCAGCAACCAATCGGGACGCGTCAACAAGGCGCGGGCAATGGCCACGCGTTGTTGCTCGCCCCCAGACAGACGCTGCGACCACACCGCTTCCTCATCAATGCGTTCAGCCAGCATGGGCAAATGCGCGGCGCGCAAAGCGGCGCGGATCGCCTCGTCTGAATAATCCTCACCCCGCCCCGGATAGGTCACAGCCTCACGCAACGTGCCCTGCGGCAGATAAGGCTTTTGGGGCAACAAAAGCAGACTTGTTTGCTCGGGCACCGACATATCGCCCTCACCAAACGGCCACACGCCCGACAAAACGCGGAAGAGCGTCGACTTGCCCGAGCC
>CAINNX010000154.1 GCA_903851305.1 uncultured Hyphomicrobiales bacterium
GCGAGGAGCGAAGCGACGCGGCAATCCATGGTGGGGTGGTACGAGCCTGAGCCCGGGCTCTACCTCTTGGCGTCCCGCATGGCCTCGGTGATCCCGACCGTGTCGACACTCACCCGCGTCACCCGCCCGATCAGGTCGGCCACCTTCTCCTTGTAATCGGCAAATCGGTAAGTGTTGAACTTTTCCCGGATGGTTGGATCTTTAGGCGTCTTTTCCTTGTGCTGGTCCAAAATCCAGTCGAGCGCGCTCCGGTTGCCAAGGCGATAGTCGAAAGCCTCGCGCGGAATGCCGGAGAGTTGCGTCTCGCTATCGAGAATGATGATGCCTGCCTCCGCATCGGATTTGAGAATCGTCTTGGGGCTAAGCTTGGCATCGCGCGCCTTCAGGTCGGGTGTATCAACGCGTTGAAGCGGCCAGGGGTCAACACTCTCAAAACCGATATGCAGGGCCATCAGCTTTTCGCCCCAAGCCACCCATTTGAAGAAATCGGGATAGAAGGGAATGCGCGGAAATTCACGCTTCAGGTTCAGCGCATATTTTTCACGATAGAGCGGGTCATGCAGCACGCCATAGACATAGTGAAAAATGTCGTCCTTGGTGATCTCGTCATTGCGAGCGGAGCGAAGCAATCCAGAAGCCGTCTGCGCCTTTCTGGATTGCTTCGTCGCTGTCGCTCCTCGCAATGACGCGTCGGTGTAATGGGCGCAAAACTGCTCCAGCGCCCAGTCGGTGATATTGTCGATACGCTCGCCAGTGGAGGTGTAGCGGTAGCGGGGGAGGCAAACTGCAAGGGCTCCTGATCCAACAAGATGAAGATCTGGTAGCTCTGAGAGGGCAAGTGCAAGCCACGGCTTCTGAGCCGTTGGATCCGTGAAAGAAATGGCTTTATTCTTACCACTTGTAGGTGGAGGAAATATTTCAGCAGTCCGATAAATCATCTCATTCAGTGATTTATCGTAATAAAGTGTTTTTTGTACGTATGGTCGAAACAGGGATTTCGAGAGGGCCTCTTCTTTGAAGTTAAGAACAATTTTCTTTTTTGATAGCTCTTTCAGAAGCCGAGTCCATTTTATACTATTTTTGAGTGTAGCGTTACCAATTTGCTTGTTGTATTCGCTTATCAAGAATTGCACTTTTGCCTTTGTAGCGTCAGCGCTGAAATCATAAACCCACTCGTCTCTCGCGGTTACAACACCGAGTGAGAATAGCTCGAATATAGCTTTTCCTTTGGCTCCTACCTTCCCCGATTTCGTTTCCTTTGAAGCCAAAGATAAAAAGTTGTCCCATGAATTTTCAACGTGATCCACCCAATAATGCGCCTTGTCAGGTCGAACATGCGTGAGAGGCAGGTCCGGCAATCGTGATCCGCTGAGCCAGCTCAGTTTTTCTTCTCTATCGACACCTTGCGCAGATGCGTAAAAAATTTTTGCCTTGTTCCCTTCCGTTTTGACCTTGTGCTTTGTCACGGCAAAGAAAATCGCTACACCTGTTCCAATCCCAAACACATTTCCTCCTCCGCCAACACCGCTTGCTTTCCAATCACCGCCTAGGTCCACGACGCGGAACTCGTCAAACTCGCGCTCCACAATTTTGCGGAAGCCGTCGAAATTTTTGCCATCGATGAATTTACGGTTGACGACATAAGCAACAATGCCTTCGCCATTGATGCGGTCTGAGGCCCATCGGATGAAGCGCACGAACATGTCATATTGCTTCGTCTTCTGCGCCGTTGATTCCTTGATATAAGTCGCCTTGATCCGCTCATCGATACGCGGATAGGTGCGGTTCTTGTTATTGTCATTCTCGTTTTGCTGATTGGCATTATAAGGTGGATTGCCGATCACGACAGAAATCTTGCGCTTGTTCTGTCTTTTAATTCGCGCGACATTTTCATCCGAGACGGCACCAAACATTTCTTCCTGATAGCCCGAGAACTTCCCCAAGCCCGCCACATTATCCAGCGTGTCCACAAAGCAGAGATTGGGATATTCGGCATATTGCTGGGCGATGGAATAATAGGTCGCTTCGATATTCAGATTAGCCACATAATAGGGCAGGATCGCCACTTCATTGGCGTGAATCTCTTCCTTGTATTTATGATGCAGTTTTTGCGGTTGGCCGCGAAAATGCTCCAGCAATTCGCAGACGAACGTGCCGGTGCCTGTGGCGGGGTCCAGAATTTCCACGCCCTTGTCGATCAGCGCCTTGCCGAAATGTTCGCGGCAGAGCCAATCAGCGCCATCAATCATGAATTTCACGATCTCGTTGGGCGTATAAACAACGCCCAGCCGATCAGCGGCCTTGGGATTATAGACCTTGTAGAAATTCTCATAAATGACTTTCAGGAATTTCTGCTTCTCCGCATGCGAGGTAATCAACGCAGCATTGGACTTGATCGTTGCATAATAGGAATCGAGCGCGCGCAGGGTCTCGCGCTTCAGGTTGCCTGTGAAAAATGTATTTTCGAGCGCATAAAGCTCGCGCGCGACATTGTTCTGCTTATGAAAGTCGGAATCATTGAAAACATGGGTAAAAATTTCTTCGGTCAGAATATGCTGCATCAGCATTTCCCGCACATCCGAGACGGTGATCGCGGGGTTGATGGTCTCTTTGGCATGGGTCAAAAATTTGGCTTCTGCCTTCTGATAGGCGGGCAGGCTCTTTCCGGCTTTCTCAATCAGATCGTTGAGGGCTGAGGTAATCGCCGGAAGATCCGTTGCAAATTGCGCCACGGCTTTGCGGAAGTCAGCAATCTCGGGTCGTTCATAACCGAAGAATAGATCAAGCAGCTCTGTCAGCCCGTCTTCATTATCAATCGGGCAACGCAGCACTTGTTCCTTGTTCTGGATCAGGACCGCCTCGCGGCCGTCCTCAAAAATGATATTCGTTCGCGGATATCCAGCCCGGGTTTTTTTGTCGATTTCTTCGTCAAGATCATCTGCCGCATCTTTGGCTTCCCAGAAACCAAGCGGCACACGCAGGGAGTGAACGATGGCGCCATCCACGGAAATGGTTTTGTTGCGGTCCGTCTTCATCTGATACTCAGCCAGAAAGACGAGGTCGCGCTGGCGCGCATAGCGCTTCAGGAGGTCTTTGAAGGCCTCACGAATGGTGGTTTCGCGATGGGTGCCTGAGGCACGGAGAAGCCGATGGAGCTCGGCCAAATATTCGGCAATGAATTGGCGGCTCATGCGAGCCACCGCGTCTGAAAAGTCATAATGAAAAATCCATACCTGAAATGAGGTCAGGCTATAGATTCGTGGGGCTGCCGCAAGGGGGGGCTCTCCCCGCGCTCCGTCATTGCGAGGCGTTCTTGAGCCCGAGAGGGCAATACCTAAGTCCCAAGTGAGGCTCTGGATTGCTTCGCTGCGCTCGCAATGACGGGGTGGCGGTAACTGGACCCCCAGCCGCGCCCTTGGTACCCTGCGCCCAAGCCCGAATCCGGCCCCTTGGGAGAGGCATGGAAAATTTCCTGCAGCAATTGATCAATGGCGTGACGCTGGGCGCCATCTATGGGCTCATTGCCATTGGCTATACGATGGTCTTTGGCATTATCGGCATGGTCAATTTTGCCCATGGCGATGTGTTCATGCTCTCGGCCTTTATTGCGCTGATCATCTATCTGGCCATGACGCAAATCCTGGGTGTGACCGCGCTGGGGCTGGTCTTTCTCATCGTGCTCGTCTGCGCCATGGCGCTGACGGCGCTTTGGAACTGGGCCATTGAGCGGGTGGCCTATCGGCCGCTGCGTGGCTCGTTTCGGCTGGCGCCGCTGATTTCGGCGATTGGCATGTCGATCTTTCTCGCCAATTTCGTGCAAGTGGTGCAGGGCCCGCGCAACAAGCCGGTGCCGCCCATCTTTACGGATGTCATTCACGTCACCAGCGGCGGCGCGTTTGATGTTACGCTCTCTTACAAGCAAATTCTCATCGTTGGTGTGACGGGCGTTCTGCTGCTGGCTTTCTGGTATCTCGTGCAGAAGACCGCCTTGGGGCGCGCGCAACGCGCTTGCGAGCAGGACCGCACCATGGCGGCGCTGCTGGGTGTCGATGTCGATCGCACCATTTCGCTGACCTTCATCATTGGTGCCGCCTTGGCCGCGGTCGCTGGCACGCTGTACATGATGTATTATGGCGTCGTGAATTTCTCTGACGGGTTCACGCCCGGCGTGAAGGCTTTCACCGCCGCTGTGCTGGGCGGCATTGGCTCGCTGCCGGGCGCTGTCATTGGCGGCTTGCTGATTGGCCTGATCGAGACCTTCTGGTCTGCTTATTTCTCGTCCGACTATAAGGATGTCGCGGCTTTCTCCATTCTGGTGATCACGCTGATCTTCATGCCGTCTGGCCTGTTGGGGCGCCCCGAGGTCGAGAAAGTCTGATGTCGCCCTCGATGTCCATCACACGCGCGTTGCGCGAAGCGGGATTTGCTGGCCTTGTGGCGGCGGGTCTTGCCTTTCCCATTCTGACGCTGGGCACGGAGATGGATCAGTCCAATCGCCTCGTGCTGGAACAGCGCTGGTCGTGGATGGCCATTGCGGCGGGGCTGGTCTTCGTCGGGCGCTTCCTCGTCTTGGCCTTCGCGCGCAAGCCCGCGCGCGCTGCCCCGCACACAGGCGCGCGTGTCTTATCTCCCGCGCTCGCGGCTGCGCTGCCCCGTGCGGGCGTGATAGCGCTTTTTCTGTTTCCGATGGTGATGCTGTTTTGGCTGGGGCCGCAGGGCTCGCTGAAATGGATCAATAATTACGGTGTGCAGATTCTGATCTATGTCATGCTCGGCTGGGGCCTGAATATTGTGGTGGGTCTCGCGGGCCTGCTTGATCTTGGCTATGTCGCCTTCTATGCGGTGGGTGCTTACACTTACGCGCTGCTCTCCACGCATTTTGGCCTGTCATTCTGGATCTGCCTGCCGCTCGCCGGATTGATGGCGGCAAGCTGGGGCGCAATGCTGGGCTTTCCGGTTCTGCGCCTGCGCGGTGATTATCTCGCCATTGTCACGCTGGCCTTTGGCGAGATTGTCAGTGCGGTTCTGACCAATTGGTCGGATTTCTCCAATGGCAAAGCGGGCATCATGTCGATCCCGCGCATCACCTTTTTTGGTCTGCCGTTTAATGCCAATGAAAATGGGTTTGCCGCGACCTTCGGTCTTGAGTTTCAGGCGATCCACCGCACGATCTTTCTTTTCTATCTGATCCTCGCGCTGGCGTTGATCACCCATGTCGTGACCTTGCGCTTGCGCGCGCTGCCAGTCGGGCGCGCCTGGGAGGCTTTGCGTGAGGATGAGATTGCCTGCCGGTCGCTGGGCATCAATACGGTCAACACCAAGCTCACCGCCTTTGCGCTGGGCGCCATGTTTGCGGGCTTTGCGGGGTCTTTTTTTGCTGTGCGGCAGGGCTTTGTGAATCCCGACAGTTTCACCTTCATGGAATCCGCCACCATTCTCGCCATTGTCGTGCTGGGTGGCATGGGTTCGCAATTGGGTGTGGCGCTGGCGGCTGTTGTCATGGTCGGTGGCACAGAAGTGTTGCGCGAGCTGACATTCCTCAAGCAAATTTTCGGCTCGTCTTTTGATCCCTCCCTCTATCGCATGTTGCTGTTCGGGCTGGCGATGGTGGTGATGATGATCTGGCGTCCGCGCGGTCTCATCTCCTCGCGCGCGCCTTCTGTGTTTTTGGCGCAGAAAAAGAGCGTGTCAGGCACGCATGTGCAGGAGGGCCATGGCTGATGACACGCTGGCTTTCCGCACCCATGCTCACTATTGAACACCTCACCATGCGCTTTGGTGGGTTGACCGCTGTCAATGACGTCTCGTTCAGCGTGGGGCGCGGTGATATTACCGCACTAATCGGCCCCAACGGCGCGGGCAAGACAACACTCTTCAATTGCATCACGGGTTTTTACAAGCCCGCGCAGGGGCGGCTGGCTCTGGCGCGTGAAGGTGTGGCGCGTACGCAAGATGTGGAAGCACTGACGCTCAGCGGGCGGCGGCACAGAGACGGCCTCTATCTTCTCGAGCGCATGCCCGATTTTGAAATCGCGCGCGATGCCCATGTGGCGCGCACCTTCCAGAATATCCGGCTCTTCTCGGGCATGACGCTGCTCGAAAATCTCGTCGTGGCGCAACATAATATGCTAATGCGCGCGTCTGGCCTTTCGCTTCTGGGTCTCGTCGGCTGGCCACGTTTTCGTGACGCTGAAAAAGCCGCGGTTGAAAAAGCCGGTTTCTGGCTCGACAAGATCGGGCTTATGGATCGTGCGGATGATCCTGCAGGTGCGCTGCCCTATGGCGCGCAGCGCCGTCTCGAAATCGCGCGGGCCATGTGTACCGATCCTGTGCTGCTTTGTCTGGATGAACCAGCAGCGGGGCTTAATCCGCGCGAGAGTGCGGAGCTGAATGATTTGCTCCTGTCGATCCGCGCCGAGCTTGGCACATCTGTTCTTCTGATCGAGCATGATATGAGCGTGGTGATGAAAATCTCAGATCATGTGGTCGTGCTCGACTATGGCAAACTCATTGCTGATGGCACGCCGGATGAGATCCGTCATGATCCGCGCGTGATTGCCGCTTATCTCGGTGTCGAAGACACGGAAGAAGCAGCACAGGTGCTCGCATGAGCGCGCCTTTGCTGTCCATCCAGAAGTTAGAGGCGGCCTACGGGCAGATCGTCGCGCTGAAGGGCGTCGATCTTGATATTATGCCGGGCGAGATCGTGACGGTCATCGGCGGCAATGGGGCTGGCAAATCAACCACCATGATGAGTGTCTTTGGCCGCCCACGGGCAAGTGCTGGCAAAATCATCTTTGATGGCCAAGACATCACCCACAAGCCCGCGCATGAGATTGCGCGCATGGGGCTGGCGCAATCGCCCGAGGGTCGGCGGATCTTTCCACGCATGTCAGTGCTGGAAAATCTGCAAATGGGCGCAAGCGTCGATGGCATGGCTCATTTCCAGGCTGATCTGGAACGCATGTTTGATATTTTCCCGCGCCTCAAAGAGCGTATCGACCAGCGCGGCGGTACATTGTCGGGCGGCGAGCAACAGATGCTCGCCATTGCGCGCGCCTTGATGAGCCGCCCGCGACTGCTCATGCTCGATGAGCCTTCGCTCGGTCTGGCGCCTCTCGTCGTGAAGCAGATTTTTGACGTCATCGCCGATCTCAATCGCAATGATGGATTGAGCGTTTTTCTCGTCGAGCAAAATGCGTTCCATGCGCTGAAGCTCGCACATCGCGGCTATGTCATGGTCAATGGCCAGATCACGCTGTCTGGCACGGGACGCGACCTGCTCGCCAACCCGCAGGTGCGCGCCGCCTATCTGGAAGGCGCGCATTGATGGAACATCTCACACTCGCACCCCTCATCTTGCTCGGTCTATTGAGTGGGGCTGCGGCCATGGCGGCGGGGCGTGCTGTGGCGCGCACTTGGCGCGCGCCGGCCACGCTCGTGTTTTATGCGCTGCTCTTGGGGCTGGTGGTTGAATTTCTGGCCGATGCGCTGTTTGGGGCTGCCCTCATGAGCCTTGGTGGGTTGGCCTTTGCCTTTGGTTGGACGTTGCTTTGCGCGCTGGTCTCTTTCCGCTTCACCCGGACCCGCCAGATGGCCATTCAATATGGCTTTACTCAGCAGGGCCCTGCGTGACAGGCGCGCCGAAACGGGTAAGCTTGCCCGTTAGAGATTCATTTCTGCTGAGGCTTGTCCCATGAAATCCTTTTCTTTTGTCCGCGTCGCTTTGGCTGTGCCTTTTGCTGTTGCGCTTCTGGCCTCATCCGCCATGGCACAAGTCAAAATGGGTGTGGGTGGTCCCATGACTGGTTCATCGGCCGCCTTCGGCTCTATGCTGAAGAATGGCGCAGAACAGGCCGCTGAAGACATCAATGCGGTTGGCGGTATTCTCGGCCAGAAGATCCAGCTCTTCATTGGCGATGATGCTTCCAAGCCTGAGCAGGGCGTGTCGGCGGCGAACAAGTTTGTGGGCGATGGCGTGAAATATGTCATCGGCCATTTCAATTCCGGCGTGTCGATCCCGACCTCTGCGGAAGTCTATTCCGAAAATAACATTTTGCAGATCACACCGGCCTCCACCAATCCGCGCTTCACGGAGCGTGGCTTGTGGAATGTGTTTCGCACTTGTGGTCGCGATGACCAGCAAGGCGCCGTTGCGGCCAAATATATTGTCGACAAGCTGAAGGACAAGCGCATCGCTGTGGTTCATGACAAGACGCCTTATGGCAAGGGTCTGGCCGATGAAACGCAAAAGGCGATGAATGCGGGTGGCGTCAAGGAGGTGCTCTATGAAGGCATCAATCCGGGCGAGCGCGATTATTCAGCCATTGTCACGAAGCTGAAAGCGCAGCGCGCCGAGGTTTTGTTCTGGGGCGGCCTGCATGGCGAAGCAGGCGTGTTGTTGCGCCAGATGCGCGAGCAGGGGCTCAACACGGTGATGATCGGCGGCGATGGGATTGCGACAGCTGAGCTGGCCGCCATTGCAGGTGACGCGGTGGAAGGCACGCTGATGACCTTCGGTCCTGATCCGACCAAGCGTCCGGATGCGGCTGAGGTTTTGAAGAAGTTTGAAGCCAAGAAGATCAATCCGGAAAGCTACACGCTCTATTCTTATGCCGCCGTGCAGGTGGTGAAGCAGGCGGCAGAGAAAGCGGGCTCGCTCGACACGAAGAAAGTGGCGGAGGCGATCCATTCAGGCATGGTGTTCCAGACGGTGCTGGGCAAATTGTCCTTCGACAAAAAGGGCGACCGCACAGATGCGGATTATGTGCTCTATGTCTGGAAGAAGGGCGCTGACGGCAAGATGGGCTTTGTCGAGATGTGAGTGCGTTACGCGTCAACATAAAAAAGGCGGGCATATGCCCGCCTTTTTTGTTCGTCATCGCTTCGCCGCGCTCGCAATGACGGAAACTTACGCCCCGAATACGCGGCTGAAGATCGTATCCACATGCTTCAGGTGATAGCCCAGATCAAACAGCTCTTCGAGCTCCTTGTCTGACAATGCCTTCGACACTTCCGGGTCTTTCTTTAACAGCGTGAGAAAATCACCTTCACCGCGCCAGACTGGCATCGCGTTACGCTGCACGAATTTGTAGGAATCTTCGCGCGAAATGCCCTTCTGGGTGAGGGCCAGCAACACGCGCTGCGAATGGATCAGGCCACCCAGCCGATCCAGATTCTTCTGCATGTTTTCAGGGTACACAATCAGCTTGTCGATGACGCCTGTGAGGCGCGCCAGAGCAAAGTCGAGCGTGATGGTGGCATCAGGGCCGATCATGCGTTCAACGGAGGAATGCGAAATATCGCGTTCATGCCAGAGCGCGACGTTCTCCATCGCGGGCATCGCCATGCCGCGCACGAGGCGGGCGAGGCCTGTCAGGTTTTCGGTCAGCACAGGATTGCGCTTGTGCGGCATGGCGGAAGAGCCCTTCTGGCCTTCCGAGAAAAACTCTTCAGCTTCCAGCACTTCCGTGCGCTGCATGTGGCGCACTTCGGTGGCCAGACGCTCGATGGAAGAGGCAATTACGCCAAGCGTTGCAAAGAACATGGCGTGACGATCACGCGGAATGACCTGCGTCGAGACGGGCTCGACAGCGAGGCCCATTTTCTTGGCGACATGTTCTTCCACACGCGGGTCGATATTGGCGAATGTGCCAACCGCGCCAGAGATGGCGCAAGTGGCGATTTCCTTGCGTGCATGCACGAGGCGTTCGCGGCAGCGGGAGAATTCAGCGTAAGCCTGCGCGAGTTTCAGGCCGAATGTGACGGGTTCCGCATGAATGCCATGCGAGCGGCCGATGACCGGTGTCATCTTATGTTCCATCGCGCGGCGCTTGATGGCCGCCAGCAGCGCATCCATGTCGGCGAGCAGAATGTCGGAGGCGCGTGCGAGCTGCACAGCAAGGCACGTGTCGAGCACGTCCGACGAGGTCATGCCTTGGTGGACGAAGCGTGACTCGGGGCCGATGAATTCGGCCAAATGGGTGAGGAAGGCGATGACGTCATGTTTGGTGACGCGCTCGATTTCGTCGATGCGGTCGACATTGAAAGTGACATGGCCCGCGCCGTCCCAAATCGCCTTGGCGCTTTCCTTGGGGATGGTGCCGATTTCGGCCAGCGCATCGCAGGCATGGGCTTCGATCTCGAACCAGATGCGAAAACGCGTCTGCGGATCCCAGATGGCAACCATTTCAGGGCGGGAATAGCGGGGGATCATCGGCGGGCTCCGGGTGGGGAATTTCGTTGGGGTCGGCCTAGCACGGCAGAGGGGGAGGGCCTAGCCCGGTCCGGGGATAACCCCCGTCATTGCGAGGAGCCGAAGGCGACGAAGCAATCCAGGAGCGCGGCGCGAGGCCTCTGGATTGCTTCGCTCGCAATGACGGCCGAAAATTCTTGCATCGCCGCTCCATTCCTGGCATGAAACGGCCAAATCCGTTGAGAGCCAAACCATGACCCTCGAACGCCAGCGCCTCGTTGAAGGCTTTGCCTGCCTGATCGCCTTTGGAGCCTGTATCCCGGCCGCCAATTGGATGATCGACAATGTCGGCACCTTTTGCGTGCCGGATGGCCCTTGCCTGATCCCTGTGGCGCCCGGCATGACGGCACCCTCTGGCGTGTTGATGGTGGGTCTGGCCCTCGTGCTGCGTGATCTGGTCCAGCGTCGTCTGGGGGCCAAATTCGCGCTCATGGCGATCGGCGTGGGCACAGTCATTTCGGCTGCTATTGCACCGCCTGCGCTGGTCATGGCCTCAGCTGCGGCTTTCCTGCTTTCGGAACTGGCTGATTTTGCGATCTACACACCGTTGCAGCGCCGCCGCCTTGTGCTGGCGGTGTTTGCTTCCAGCGCGACAGGTCTGGTGGTTGATTCCATCGTTTTCCTTCAGCTGGCTTTCGGCAGCCTCGATTATCTGGGTGGCCAGATCGTTGGCAAAGCATGGATGGTGTTGATCGCGCTGCCGCTGATCCATCTGTTGCGCCGTCGTGATGAGCGCATTGGATTGCAGCCCGCCTGACGTTTCATCTTCGGGCAAAGAATGTTAGTCCCCGGCCAGTCCCTTTCGGAGCCCGCCCATGCGCCCCATCCAGATTCTGCCCTCTATGCTCGCCAGCGATTTTTCGAAGCTTGGCCAAGAGGTCGGCGACATTATGGGCGCGGGCGGTGACATTGTGCATCTCGACGTGATGGACGGGCATTTCGTGCCCAACATCACCTTTGGGCCAGACATCATCAAGGCGATCCGCAAATGCACGGACAAGCCTTTTGATACGCATCTGATGATTGCCCCCACCGACCCATTTCTGGAGGCCTTTGCCAAAGCGGGGTCTGATTACATCACTGTGCATGCCGAAGCAGGCCCCCATGTGCATCGCTCGCTGCAAGCGATCCGTGCGCTGGGCAAAAAGGCAGGCGTTGCGGTCAATCCCGGCACGCCGGAAGATCTCATCGAATATCTGCTGGATGATGTTGATCTCATCCTCGCCATGACGGTGAACCCTGGCTTTGGTGGCCAGAGCTTCATTCGCCCGGTGCTCGAAAAAGTGCGCCGCATCCGCGCCATGGTCGGCGACCGTCCGATCGACATTGAAGTCGATGGTGGCGTGACAGCTGACAATGCGGGCGATTGCGCCAAGGCTGGCGCGAATTTCCTCGTCGCAGGCTCGGCAGCCTTCAAGGGCGGGCCGAATGCTTATGCCGCCAATATTGAAGCGATCCGCAAGGCGGCACTGTCGGCGCGCGGCGAGCTGGTCTGACTGGACAAGCAGGCCAAAACGTAGCTACAATTAAATATTGACTTTTATTTTTTTGTAGCTACGATTTATGCTGATTATTAGGGATGAGTCCAAGCGGCTCGCCAACCTCGACAAGCACGGCCTCGACTTTGCCGATCTCGAAGTCGGGTTCGACTTCGATACGGCATTGGCGATTGACACCTCTGCGAGCCAATCGGGGCGTCGCCGCGTTATGCTGATTGGGACTTTGTTCAATCAGCTCGGCGTTGCGACCATTTTCTCGCCACTTGGAAGCGAAGCGCAGTCAGTAGTGAGCATGAGAGTTGCGAGTTCGAAGGAGCGGAACTGGCTATGGCGAAGTTGGTCAGACAAAAACCTCCCTACACCGAAGAAGACGTAAAAGAGGTCCTCGACAATCCAGAATGGACGGCCGAGGATTTTGCTCGCGCGCGCCCAGCGTCTGAGGTTCTTGGTCCAGCATTCATGGAAAGTTGGCGTCGCAGTCGCGGCCAACGGGGCCCGCAGAAGCAACCGACGAAGCAACTCGTCTCGTTGCGGATTGACCGCGACATCATCGAAAAATTCAAATCGGACGGTCCGGGCTGGCAGTCGCGGTTAAATGAGACTTTGCGCAAGGCGCTTGCGGATTAACGGCATCATCGATGCGATGAGGCCAAAGATCGACGCGGCAATCCAGATGTCGCAAGTGACGCTTCTGGATTGCTTCGCTTTGCTCGCAATGACTGCGCTAGGGCGCGGTCAAATCCCCATGTCGTCGAAAACTTCCTGCGCCAGTTTGAAGGCGTGATTGGCTGGCGGCACGCCGGCGTAAATCGCGCATTGCAGGATGATTTCTTTCAGCTCGTCTTTGGTCAGGCCATTGTTGAAACAAGCGCGGACATGCAGCTTGAATTCTTCCCAATTGCGGGTCGAGATGGTCGATGACAGCACGACAACCGAGCGCGTGCGACGATCAAGACCGGGGCGCGACCAGATATCACCCCAGGCTGTGCGCTGGATGAAATCAAACCAGTCCGCGTTGAACTCGGACTGCGCCTTGTTGGACTTGTCCACCCAAGCATCACCGAGCACTTCGCGGCGGACCTGAATGCCTTGCTGGAGGCGGGTTTTGTCATCCATCAGCGCGCGCTCCTCTTCGTGGCTTTTTTCGCCGGACGGCGGACGATTTTCTTCGCTGCCTTCTTGGCAGGCTTTTTCACGGTCTTTTTCGCAGCCTTGGTCACCGTCTTCTTCACTGACTTCTTGGCGGCTTTCTTGATAACTTTCTTGGCCGTCTTTTTAGCCGCGGGCTTCACCACTTTTTTGACGGCCTTTTTCGCGGTCTTCTTCACAGCCTTGCGCGCGACTTTCTTGGCGGCGGCCTTCTTTTTCGCGACCGCTTTTTTGGCGGCCTTCTTTTTCGGCGCAGCTTTCTTTTTGGGAGCGGCGGCTTTTTTGGCCGGTGCTGTCAGGAATTGCATCACGGCGCGGGTGAAGGCGTCCGGCATTTCGACATTCGACAGATGCGCGGCATCCAGCTCAACATATTGCGCGCCATCGATCAGCGAAGCTATCTGCATGCCAAGGCTGGGCGGTGTGGCGGGGTCGCGTGTGCCGGCAATAACAAGCACGGGGGCTTTGGCCAAGCGCACGGTCTCGCGCTGGTCCATGTCGCGCACGGCAGCGCAGGCGGCGATATAGCCTTGCGCGGGTGTCGCCACCAGCATGTCGGCAATGCGCTGCACGGCTTGCGGTTCGTGTCTCTGGAATTCGGGTGTGAACCAGCGCTCAATCAAGCCACCCGTGATGGATGCCATGCCATTCTTTTGCACGTTGATGATGCGTGCGTTCCATGGGCGCGCATCGGGCATGTAGGAGGATGTGTTGGCCAGCACCGCGCGGGTGATGCGCTCTGGCGCATGCGCCAGCAGCCATTGGCCGACCATGCCGCCCAGGGAGAGGCCGAGCCAGCTGACACTCTTCAGCTCGAGTGCATCCATAATGGCCAGCGCATCTTGGCCCAGCATGGCGATAGAATAGGGGCCTTCGTTAGCTACCGAGGCACCGTGGCCGCGAGAATCATAGCGCACCACACGGAATTTCTTGGTCAGCGCGGGCATTTGCGCGTCCCACATATGGAGATCAGTGCCCAGCGAATTGGAGAGCATCAGGACGGGTGCCGAGGCTGGCCCCTCGATTTCAACGCGGAATTGGCCGGTTTTGGTGGCGAGGTGACCCATGCTCTCTTGCTCCTGTTGCACGCGGGCTTTAACACCAAAGGTGAAGGGGCGCGGCAAAAGCGCATAAACCGCCGGGGGCGTCAGCGCAACCGGAGGCGGCCAGCGAACCCATTTAATCTTGGAGGAGACAAGCATCATGGCGATGACGATGACGGGCGAAGTGGCCCTTTCCGCGAGCCGCGAGACGGTCTGGGTGAAGCTCAACGACCCGGCCGTGCTGAAGGCCTGCATTCCGGGCTGCGAAACGCTGGACAAGACCAGCGACACCGGCTTTTCGGCCGTTGTGAAGCTCAAGATCGGTCCGGTCTCGGCGACCTTTAAAGGTTCGGTCGAGCTGTCAGACCTCGATCCGCCGAACGGCTATCGCATTTCGGGCCAGGGCGAGGGCGGCGTGGCTGGCTTTGCCAAGGGCGGCGCGACGGTGCGCCTTCTGCCCCCCGCTGAAGGCAATGATGGCTGCATCCTCTCCTATGACGTGGAAGCCAATGTAGGGGGCAAAATTGCCCAGCTCGGCGCGCGTCTTATCGATGGCGTGGCCAAGAAAACAGCCGACCAGTTTTTCAACAATTTTGCTGAAGCGGTGAAGGCTGGCTGACACCTGTTTGTCATCTGCACAAAGCTGCATGTTTCCCGCCCGTCTTCGCCTTTATGGGGTCGCGCGGCGGGCTTGACCACATCCGCCGGGTCGGCTCAACTTGGGCCATGATCCCGGCGCGAAGACCGGTTTTTTCGGAAGGAAACGGCGAATGGCCAGCGTAACCCTGTCGGTGAATGGCAAGTCTGTGACGCGCGATGTAGATGCGCGCACACTTCTGGTCGAATTCTTGCGCGAGCATATGCGCCTGACCGGCACCCATGTGGGCTGCGACACCACGCAGTGCGGATGCTGCACCGTGCATGTGAATGGCGAAGCCATGAAGAGCTGCACATTGCTCGCCGTCGCTGTTGACGGCGCCACCATTACGACGATTGAAGGTCTGGCTAAAGGGCAGGATCTGCACCCGATGCAGGCGGCGTTTCGCGAGCATCACGGATTGCAATGCGGCTTCTGCACGCCGGGCATGATCATGAGTGCGGTGGACATGGTGCGCCGCAAGGGCACTGACCTTGACGACAAGACCATCCGCGAAGAGTTAGAGGGCAATATCTGCCGCTGCACCGGCTACCATAATATCGTGAAAGCCATTCACTACGGCGCTGAAGCCATGGGCAAAGCGGGTACCGCGGCTGAATAATTCAGCCGCGCCACATTTATCGTAACCAAGAAGAGCAAGAACCGGACGCGAACCGGTCATTCTCTGGAGGAAGCAGATGAGTGGGACCGGCATTGGCGCGCGTGTGCTGCGCAAAGAAGATTTTCGTTTCATCACTGGCAAGGGCCAATATACGGATGATGTGAACCGCTATGGGCAAGCCCATGCTGTGTTCTTGCGCTCGCCGCATGCGCATGCCGAAATTCTCGGCATCAAACTTGATGCCGCGCGCGCCATGCCTGGCGTCATCGATATTTTTACCGGCGATGATCTCGCCGCCGACAAAATCGGCGGGCTGATCTGCGGCTGGATGATCCATTCCAAAGACGGCACGCCGATGAAGGCGGGCGCGCATCCCGCCCTTGCGCAAGGCAAGGTGCGCTATGTTGGTGATCATGTCGCCGTCATCATTGCCGAGACGCAGGCGCAAGCACGCGATGCGATGGAAAAGATCGTTGTCGATTACAAGGTTCTGGCCCCCGTTGTGGCTATGGCCGATGCGGTGAAATCTGGCGCGCCGGTCCTTCACGATGTGGCGCCCGACAATACGGTCTACAATTGGGCACTGGGTGATGAAGCCGCCACGCAAGCCGCTTTTGCCAAAGCCGCCCATGTGACCAAGCTGGATATCGTCAACAATCGTCTGGTGCCAAACCCGATGGAGCCGCGCGCAGCCGTTGGTGATTGGGATTCAGGCCAGGATGCGTTCACGCTGTATACAACGAGCCAAAACCCGCATGTGGCGCGGCTTGTTCTGTCGGCCTTCATCGGAATTGCGCCCGAACACAAGCTGCGCGTGATTGCGCCGGATGTGGGCGGTGGTTTCGGCTCCAAGATTTTCATCTATGCCGAAGAGACGGTCTGCGTCTGGGCTGCAAAGAAAGTTGGCCGTCCGGTGAAATGGGTCGCGGATCGTACCGAAGCCTTTTTGTCGGATGCGCATGGGCGTGACCATGTCACCCATGCAGAAATGGCGCTTGATGCGTCTGGCAAGATTTTGGGCCTGCGTGTGAAGACGCAAGCCAATCTTGGTGCATATCTCTCAACCTTTTCGAGCTGCGTGCCGACTTATCTCTATGCACCGCTGCTGTCGGGGCAATATGATATTCCCGCCATCTATGTCGAAGTCGACGGCCTCTATACAAACACGGCGCCTGTCGACGCCTATCGCGGTGCGGGGCGGCCTGAAGCGACTTTCGTGATTGAGCGCATGGTCGAAGTCGCGGCACGCGAAGTGAAGCAGGACCCAGCGGAATTCCGGCGCAGAAACTTTGTGCGTCAGTTCCCGCATCAGACGCCCGTCATCATGTGTTATGACGCGGGCGATTATGATGCTGCGCTCACCAAAGCGCTGGAGATGTCGGACTATAAAAACATCGGCGCACGTAAAGCGGAATCGGCCAAGAAGGGTCTGCTGCGGGGCATCGGTTTCTCCGCCTATATCGAAGCGTGCGGCATTGCGCCGTCAGCCGCTGTCGGTTCGCTGGGTGCAGGTGTGGGCCTTTGGGAATCTGCCGAAGTGCGTGTGAACCCTGTGGGTACGGTTGAAATTCTCACCGGCTCGCATTCTCACGGGCAGGGACACGAGACGACCTTCGCGCAACTTGTCTCAGAGCGTCTGGGCATTTCCATCGACAATGTCGCAATCGTGCATGGTGACACGGACAAGGTGCAGATGGGCATGGGCACTTATGGCTCACGCTCGGGCGCGGTTGGCATGTCGGCCATTTCCAAAGCGCTCGACAAGATCGAAGCCAAGGCAAAGAAAGTCGCGGGCTTTGTGCTGGAAGCCTCGCCCGATGACATTGAGTTCAAGGATGGAAAATTCTCTGTGCGTGGCACTGACAAGGAGATCGATTTCGCCTCGGTCGCCTTGCAGGCCTATATTGCGCATAAGTTCAACGGGCAGGAGCTGGAGCCGGGCCTGAAGGAAAGCGCCTTCTGGGATCCGACCAATTTCACCTTCCCCGCAGGCGTGCATATTTGCGAGCTGGAGATTGATCCGGCCACAGGTGTGACGCGCATTGATCGCTGGACGGCGGTGGATGACTTCGGCAACGTCATCAATCCGATGATTGTCGAAGGCCAGGTGCATGGCGGTATTGCGCAGGGCGTGGGCCAGGCTTTGCTGGAAGGCGCGGTCTATGACGCCAGCGGCCAGCTCGTGACGGCAAGCTATATGGATTATTCCATGCCGCGCGCGGGTGATTTGCCCTCTTATGATGTGGGCATGACGCAGACGGCTTGCCCGTCCAATCCGCTGGGCATCAAGGGCTGTGGCGAGGCAGGGGCCATTGCGGCACCACCTGCTGTCATGAATGCCATTACCGATGCCATTGGCCACGAGGGGATTGACATGCCGGCCACCCCGCTGGCGCTTTGGCGGGCAATCCAGAAGGCGGCACCACGGGCCGCTGCCGAATGATGGGTCTGGCGGGGCGCGTTTAGTCCCGCTAAAAGAGGTTCAAACACCGCGCGCCGTCTGGCCGCGCTGAGGGAGCAAGAAAATGTATCCGTTCAACTATCATCGCCCCGGCACTCTGGCCGATGCCGTCAAACTGGCAGGCGCCGATGAAGCCAAGATCATGGCGGGCGGCATGACGCTGCTGCCGACAATGAAGCAGCGCTTGGCTGCGCCATCTGACATTGTTGATCTGAATGGATTGGGCCTCTCGGGCATCACAGTTGCGTCTGGCAAGGTGACGATTGGCGCGATGACGCGCCATGCCGATGTGGCTGGCTCGGCTGAGCTGCAGAAGGCCATTCCGGCGCTTGCAGAATTGGCTGGCATGATCGGTGATCCGATGGTGCGCCATCGCGGCACAATCGGCGGCTCGGTCGCCAATGATGATCCCGCAGCTGATTATCCGTCTGCTTGTTTGGCGCTGGGTGCGACGATTGTCACCAACACGCGCGAAATGTCGGCGGAGGATTTCTTCGTCGGACTATTCGAGACCGCGCTGCAGCCAGGTGAGATCATCACCAAGATCATCTTCCCTGTACCGGAAAAAGCCAATTACCAGAAGTTCCGCAACCCGGCCTCGCGCTATGCCATCGTCGGCGTGTTCGTCGCCAAATTTGCGAGCGGCGTGCGCGTGGCTGTGACGGGTGCGGGTTCTGGTGGTGTGTTCCGCCAAAACGATTTCGAAGCGGCTTTGTCCAAGGATTTTTCGGCGAAGGCCATCGAGGGCATCGCGCAGTCTGCGGACAGCCTCAATTCTGACATTCATGCGGATGCCGCCTATCGCGCGCATCTGATCGGCGTGATGGCACGCCGCGCGGTTGAGGCGGCTCGCTAATCCTCTCCCAAAGGGAGAGGGTCGCCCTGAAGTGGCAGGGTGAGGGGCTGCGCCCTTCATCGTTAGATCGTAACCCCTCATCCGCCCGCTCGCGCGGGCACCTTCTCCCTCTGGGAGAAGGAGGGGCGGCGCAAGGGCGGCAGACGGAGACTTGGTTTGACCGCATCACCCACATCCATCGACGAAACCCTCGCACTCCTCACGCGCGGCGGCTATGTCGCTGATCGCTCTTTGGCGACCGTCGTCTTCCTCAGCCTGAAAATGGGTCGCCCGCTTTTCCTCGAAGGCGAGGCCGGTGTTGGCAAAACTGAGA
>CAINNX010000155.1 GCA_903851305.1 uncultured Hyphomicrobiales bacterium
CAAAACCGTGCGCCCCTTCAAAGGGCTACAATAACTAGACACATGCGTGGTTATAAGAGGAAGTCCAGCCAGAAAAATAAGAATGTTCTTAAATATTCATTTGGTTGCGCGCCCGAGCAACCAAATCCTAAAAATAAACAAAATCCAAAACGCCCCGTGAGTAAAAGCTTTAGGACGTTTTTTGTTTTGATGTGCTCGTTGTCGCAGACCTAATCAGTATTGATAAGTATATTATTCGGGCTGTCATTGAGCTTTGACCTGCGATGGGGGCTTCCGCATTAGAGGTCTCGGGGGTTGACTTGTTGGGTCTCCTCGCCCAACAAGAATGTGTTCCAGGGAGATCCTCGACAAGAGGCTGAGAAACCGCTGGACAGTCTTTTTAACGAGATTGTCAGCGCGGAAATCCTTCGAACCTGACCCGGTTAGCACCGGCGTAGGGATCGGAGCCTTTCTCGATACCTGCGACCGTTGCGCCTTTTTTGGCAGCTTTGGTATGTATCAGAACACCTCCATTGAAATCTTGGCTGGCCAGCGACTGTTTTCGCCTGAAGAGTTGCGCTCGACCACAGTGCCTGTGGTCGGACAAGACCTGCCCGTCCGCGCGGATGTCATCATTGTGGGGGGTGGTATCATCGGCCTCTCGATTGCCTGGCGACTGGCGCTTCTGGGGCAAAAAGTTGTGGTGGTCGAAAAGGCCAGGATTGGCTCAGGTGCCAGCCTTGCAGCCACAGGCATGTTGGCAGCTGCCGCTGAATATGAGGCCGGTGGGGAGATCCTGATTGCATTTGCCCTTGAGAGCCAGCGGCGCTGGGAGACCTTTGCGACTGAGCTAGAGCAGGGCTCAGGAATGGATTTGGATTTTGACAAGAGCGGGACACTTCTCGTCTCTTTGACGCGTGATGAAACAGCACGTCTACGAAGTCGTTTTGAAATGCAGGCTAAAGCGGGCCTGTCAGTGCAGTGGCTGAGCGGAGAGGCTGTGCGCGAGCTTGAGGGTGGGCTAAGGCCCTCCGTTAATGCTGGGATTTTTTGTCCGCTCGATTTTCAGATTGATCCTCGGCTTCTCATTCCAGCGCTTGAGAAGGCGGCGCGTGGGGCTGGTGTAGCGATTATTGAAGAAGCGTCAGTCGATAGTCTCGTGATGCAAGCAGGTGCTGTTGATGGCATTATTTCAGGGAAGCGTGAGTGTCGTGCACCTCTCGTCATTGTGACAACGGGTGCCGACGCTGGCCGCAGATCATTTCTTCCTCAATCACTTAAAATTCCAATTCGCCCCCTGCGCGGCCAGTCTATCTGCCTGCGTATACCTGAGAGACATCCTCCCTTGCTGCAGCACGTTATCTGGACGGAGCAGGTGCATATGGCCCAAAAATCAGGTGGTCGATTGATTGTAGGTGCGACGGTCGAGGAAGCAGGCTTTAATCCTGATGTGACCGTTGGTGGCCTCTTTGCCCTGCTGGAGGCGTCGCGTCGCGCCTTGCCAGCACTCGAAGATATTGCGCTCGAGGCTGTCTGGTCTGGCTTTCGTCCAACATCACAGGATGATGCACCAATTCTCGGAGCCTCTGGAGTGCCCGGCTTGCTGCTGGCGGTTGGTCACCATCGCAATGGCATTTTGCTGGCACCATCGACTGCCGATGCTCTTGTTGCTTACGCCTTAGGGCAAGACATCCCTCATTCTGCGGAGCCTCTAAACCTCCAACGTTTCGGAAGCGCATCATGAAGGTCTATCTCAATGGCAAGAATACTGATGTTGACTGCTTCACCATTCAGGATCTCTGGAACAGGGAGCAGGCCGAGCGTGAGCTCGATTCCTCAAGAGGATTTGCCATCGCCAGAAATGGCGCTCTCGTCCCAAAGCGTGAATGGTCAACAACATCCATTAACACCAACGATAAAATAGAAATCGTGCGAGCGATGTCGGGAGGTTAATATGAAAGATGAATTTGTGATCGCTGGCGTGACCCTGAGCTCGCGTTTACTTCTCGGAACTGCTGGTTATCCAAGCCAGAGAATTCTGCGTGACGCAGTTCAAGTGAGCGGATGTGAAGTGGTCACAGTCTCGATCCGACGAATTTCACTGGAAGGGCATGACACAGATACCATTGACCTTCTTTCGAAATATCGATTATTGCCAAATACAGCGGGATGCGAAACAGCCCGTGACGCCATTCTCACAGCTGAACTTGCACGAGAGGCCCTGGAGACAAACTGGATCAAGCTGGAGGTGATTGGTGATCGGGAGACGCTTTATCCCGACACTAGTGAATTGCTGCAAGCCACAAGAAAACTCGTTGATATGGGTTTCGTTGTTTTGCCTTATTGCAATGATGATCCGGTTTTGTGCATGCGGCTGGCAGATGCCGGGGCTGCAGCCGTCATGCCGATGGGCTCGATGATCGGATCGGGGCTAGGCGTCGCCAATCCCGCAAACATCGAACATATTTGCAAGCGCTCACCGGTTCCTGTCATCGTAGATGCTGGTATCGGAACCGCATCAGATGCTGTGATTGCAATGGAGCTTGGCGCATCGGCCGTTTTGCTCAATACGGCAGTCGCCAAATCTGATGATCCTGTACTGATGGCGGGTGCTATGAAACATGCGGTGCAGTCCGGACGCTTGGCCTATCGAGCTGGGCGCATACCGCGGCGCGGGCGTGCAGAGCCCTCAAGCCCACAAATGGGATTGGTGGGTTCATGACGCTTCTGCCAAGCCCTCTTCTGATTGTTACAAATCGTCATCTCACTCATCGCGATTTGCTCGATGTGATTGATGAGGCTGTAAGTGCAGGTGCGGGCTGGGTCTGGTTTCGTGATAAGGATCTTGAGCGGGTAGAGCGATTTGAACTCGCGCGTCGAATTCAAAAGATGATTGGAAAACGAGCCGTTCTCAGCATCGGTGCAGATGTGGATTTGGCACGTGATGTGGGCGTGAGCTCAGTTCATCTTCCGATGTCGGCGGATGTTAAGGCAGTGCGCGCAAAGCTCGGAGCGGAAGCGCTAATTGGGGTATCCGCTCATTCACTCGCTGATGTGCTTGCAGCAAAAAGCCTCGGCGCGAATTATGTTACTCTGAGCCCTATCTTTGCGACACAAAGTAAGCCTGGTTATGGACCGGAAATTGGATTGTCAGCTTTGGCGGCGGCTGCTGCCCTCGATATCCATGTTATGGCGCTTGGGGGAGTTGAGCCAAAAAATATTCTTGAAGTTATGTCGGCAGGCGCTTCAGGCGTTGCTCTTATGGGCGCCGCTATGCGGGGTGCTGATGTTGGCGCTAATATCCGAACTGTTCTGTTGGCAATTCATGGAGCCAAGAGATGCGGACCCTCTTTTGGTTCCCGCTGAAAAATGTCGTTGTATATTCGAATTGGATCACCTCGTGGGGTCTAGCCAGACGGCGAGCATCTTTGATGTTCGTTTTGTCCGTGAAAAAAATTTATATTTATAATCCCGGCAGTTACTTGCGAAACAATTTGGAATTGATGCGCATTGTGGCGTCGAACCTATGCCGCTGCAATGTTTGATAGGCTTCCAAGGACGCGTCCGTCGGCATCAAAGATGCATGGTCCTCGCGCTGAACATTTTTTCGCTTCTATGATGTGCGCTTAGGGTTTGCGCCGCCGCACGATAGGCGATTCTTCAGGGCGCCCCAGCCGCCCGATCGCGTTCGAGGGCTTGTAATACGTTCCGGAGAGCCGACAAATGATTGGACCTGACGAGCGCAATTGCGAGATCGGCGTCGTGATCTTCAATGGCTTTCAGCAAACGCCTGTGGTCGTCCAGCGATCTCAGCAGTCGATCGGGCTGCGCGAGGCTCAGCCTTCGAAGTGGAAGCGTCCGTAGCAGAAGAGATTCGACCACCCTCCTTGCCAAGCGATTACCGCCGATGCTTGTCATGTAATCGTGGAGAACGACATTGCTCCACAGGAATGCCCGCAGGCTGTGCTTCGCGCGCTCCATGTCGTTGATCATCTGGCGCAATAAGATGATCTCGGTTTCAGATGCACGAGCGGCAATATGCGCTGCAGCCATCTCCAGCAGGCGGCTACGAAGTTCATATATTTCATGGACAAGATCGACGTCTGATGGCGCAACACGCGGCCTTCGACGTGGCGGCACCACAATCAGCCCCTGCGTTTCAAGGAGTAGCAAAGCCTCCCGGATTGGCGTGCGACTGGTCGAGAATCGTCGGGCGAGGTCCACCGTGTTGAGGTCGTCGCCGGGATGCCGAGCACCCTCGATGATCTCCGCGCCGATCTCTATGGCGATCTCGGCCACGAGCGATGGCCGGTCATGTTGTTGGGCGACCACCTGCCGGACAATCCGCCTCGACAATTCCATCGAGGTCGGGGCGTCGACGTCGATGGGTGCTAAAGTGTCGGCACTACAGGCAAGCCTATGAAAGGCCTCCCTGATCGCGCTGTTGACCGTATCTCCACTTTCAATTCTAATCATTGTTGTATTACACCTGTCATTCCAGCTGGGTTCAAGTCCCCCATTCTGGTTTACGGCGCAAGAAAATCGTAGTATGTCGACACTTGGTACATCGCTGCAAAAGCGAGGCCTGAGGGAGGCGGAATTGGCATCACAGGATATCTCGTCCAGTCTTCCGACCGGAGCAGGCACATCTGGACCCCGGCTGGACTTTGGTGACGTGCGTAACACCTTCCAGCTAGGGCTGTTTGGCATGAACTGCGAGGGCGGTCTCGCGGTGACTCGTGCTCCGGAACGTTGGCGCGCGACATGGGGGAACAACGTCGCTGCGGCGCTTCTGGCCGAACAGGCTGGTTTAGACTTTCTTTTGCCGATCGCCCGATGGCATGGCTATCGCGGCGCCTCGAATGCGCAAGGCAGCAGTTTCGAGACGATGGCATGGGCTGCGGGGCTGCTCGGCGTAACCAAGCGGATCACGCTATTTTCGACAATCCATGTCCCCTTCATCAATCCGGTCTTTGCTGCCAAGCAGGCGGTGACGATCCAAGCCATTGGTGGCGGCCGCTACGGGCTCAACATTGTCGCTGGCGGCAATCAGCCAGAATTCGAGATGTTCGGCATCGAGCTTCTGGAGCACGACGTCCGCTACGCTTACGCCCAGGAATGGATCTCGACCGTCAAGCGGATCTGGGCGGAGAACGAGCCGTTCGATCTGGATGGCGACTTCTTCAAGTTGAAGCGTGTCGAGCTTGAACCCAAGCCGCAGGGCGGCAAGCGTCCGATCATCCTGAGCGCTGGTTCTTCCGGTGCGGGACGCGCATTCGCCATGGCCAATGCAGACAGCCTGTTCATGAACATCATCGCGCTCGAGACGCTGGCTGCGGAACTTGAAGGTCTCCGCGCGGGGTCGCCGGAACGACAGAAGGTGTTCGCCAGCGGTCACGTGATCTGTCGCGCCACCGCGAAGGAAGCCGCCGAATATCATCATTATATCGTTCATGAACAGGGCGACTGGGCTGCCGTCGATCATATTCTCGCAATCCGGCAGCACCAGAAGTCGATCCCCATGGACAAACTCGTCAAGATGAAGGAGCGGCTGATTGGCGGCATCGGCACCTGGCCAATCATCGGCAGTCCTGACGAGGTCGTGGAGCAGTTCGCCACCTTGCACCGCGCCGGCATCGACGGCATGGCGCTCGGCTTCGTCGATTATATTTCGGAACTGCCGTTCTTCCGTGATGAAGTATTGCCGCGAATGGAGCGGGCGGGATTGCGCTTCGGTGCGCCAAAACTGTAACGGATTTTGTTGTCCACTTTGATCAGAGGGCTTGCACATGGTTGAGAAACGTTCGCAGACGCCGTCAGCAACCCGCCGCGGCCTCGTGCGCGGCGCTGGCCTTGTCACCGCAGGGTCGCTTGTTTCAGCTTTTCCGATGCCAGCGATCGCGCAGGTCACGAAGTCGCCGATCCGGATCGGCTGTCTGAATGTCTATAACAAGGCCGGCGGCATCTACGGTCAGGCCATTTTCGAGGGCCTGCAGCTTTATCTCGATCAGGTCGGCGGGAAGATTGCCGGTCGGTCCGTTGAGCTGCTGCGTGAGGATGATGAGTTCAATCCGCAGGTCGCCTTGCAGAAGGCCCGCAAGCTTGTCGAGAGCGAAAAGATCCAGATCCTCGCCGGCCCCTTGGGAAGTCATATTGCGGCGGCGATCGCGGCCTATATGAAAAAGGCCGGCACGCCCTGGATCGTCACCGGCGCAGGCTCGACAGAGCTCACGAAGGGACGTCTGCCGCACATGTTTCGGGCCACCTTCTCCAACTGGCAGGTTGCCAGCACCATGGGCGCCTGGGCCGCAGCCAATCTCAAGCGCGAGGCCGCCGTCATCGCCTCCGATTATCTGGCTGGACATGACATCGCCGACGCCTTCCGCGACAGTTTCGTCAAGGGTGGCGGAAAGGTCGTCAAGGAGATCTTCACGCCGCCTGGGACGAATGATTTCAGCGCCTATATCTCCGACCTCGTGACCTCGCCCCCGCCGATGACCTATGTCTTCTACAGCGGCAGCGATGCGATCCGCTTCGTCAAGCAATATGATCAGTTCGGCCTCAAGGCGAAGTCCGACCTCATTGGCTTCCAGTCGACGCTCGATGCCGACACATTTTCGGGGCAGGGCGACAGTGCGCTGGGTGCGATATCCTCCAGCATCTATTGCGAAACGCTGGATACGCCTGAAAACAAAGCCTATGTCGATCTTTTCCGGGAAAAGAAAAAATCCTATCCGGGTGTCTTCGATGAAAGCGGCTACACCGCCATGCGCATCATCGACGATGCGGCCAAATTGATCGATGGCAACGTCGAGGATGACGCTGCCTTCGCGGCCGCGCTCGCAAAGACCAACATCAAGGCACCACGTGGTCCCGTGTCATTCGATCAGGTCACGCATCAGGCGATCCAGAATGTCTACATCCGGAAAGTTGAGAAGGTGGATGGCGTGCTGCGCAATGAACCGATTGCGACGGTGGCGAATGTCGGGGATTATCCCCCCAACAAGGCCTGACGGCGCGCGCGGCTGAGACATGGATCTGTTTCTCACACAATTGCTGAACGGGCTCGTCTATAGCGTGCTCCTGTTCCTTGTCTCAGCTGGCCTCGCCCTGATTTTCGGCTTGCTGGGAATCGTGAACCTCGCGCATGGATCGTTCTTCATGCTCGGTGGCTTCGTCGCCTTGTCGGTGACGGCGGCGACCGGCAGCTTCTGGCTTGCCATGCTGCTGGCGCCGATTCCGGTCATGGCGGTCGCCGGACTGATCGAGGTGGTCTTTCTGCGACGACTTTACGCGCGCAGCCAGCTTGATCAGGTCCTTCTGACATTCGGACTGTCTTTCATCCTGACTGACGTGACCGAGACCATCTGGGGCAAGGGCCTTTCCAGCTTGCAGGAGCCGCAAGGCCTGCGCGAAGGTGTCTCCATTCTCGGCAATGTCTTCCCGGCCTATCGTCTGGCGCTGCTCGCCTTCGGTTTCATCTGCGCATTTGCGATCTGGCTCGTGCTTGAACGCACGCGAGCAGGGTCCATGGTTCGTGCAGGCGTCGATGATGCGCGTACCGCCATGGGTATTGGATTGAATGTACCAGCCCTGCGCACCGCCACTTTTGCAATCGGCGGCGGACTGGCCGCGCTTGCTGGCGTTGTCGCAGGTCCGCTGCTCGGCGTCTTTTCCGGCATCGATGTCGAAGTCCTGATCCCGGCGTTCATCGTCGTCGCCATCGGCGGCCTTGGCAGCCTGCGCGGCGCCCTGATTGGCAGTCTGGTCATCGGGTTCGCCGATACGCTCGGCAAAGCCTATATTCCGGGCGTGTCCATGTTCCTGATCTATTTCGCGATGATCGGCATTCTCCTGGTCCGGCCCTACGGCCTGTTCGGCCAAGATCCGGCAGGAGGCTAGATGACATCCATGATATTGCCTCCGAAACAGCCTGCAGCGCGCCGCTTTGTATTTGTTGCCATGGTGCTGGCCTGTGTCGTGCTGTCGCCGCTGGCCGTCCTCAGCGGTTATGGGCTCGATGTCATTACCGAGATCATGATTTTTGCGATCGTGGCGGTGAGCCTGAACCTCATTCTGGGCTATGGCGGCATGGTGTCATTCGGTCATGCGGCTTTCTTCGGCCTTGGTGCCTATGCGACCGTGCTCATCTCGACACGATATGATGTCAGTCCCTGGCTTGGGCTTGCCGGGGGCGTGGGGACGGCCACGGCTGCCGCCATTGTGATTGGCGCCTTCTGCGTGCGCCTCGGTGGTGTCGGCTTTTTCATGATGAGCCTGGCCTTCGCGCAATTGCTGAACTCGGGCGCGATCAAATGGCGACCGTTGACCGGCGGTTCGGACGGCGTCGGCGGATTGCTTCGTCCGGAACTTTTCGGGTTCGATCTGTCCGATGCGGGCCCGATGTATCTGTTCACGGCCGCCGGTCTTGTCGGCGTGCTGCTGTTCATGCGGATGGTGATCGCCTCACCTTTCGGACATGCGATGGTGGGAACCCGCGAGAGCAGCCTGCGCATGGATGCGATCGGCTACCAGACGCGCCGCATCCGCCTCGCTGCCTTCGCGGTTTCGGGCGCCATCGCTGGCTTGGGCGGTGCCTTATATGCCTTTTACAATGGCTTTGTTTCGCCCGACGCCCTCTCGTTTGGCATGTCGGGCATGATCCTTTTGATGGTGATCCTCGGGGGCAAGGGGTCGCTGCTGGGACCAGTCCTCGGCGCCGGTCTGTTCCTGTCCGTCAAGAACATTGTCAGCACACACACCTCCCACTGGCTGCTCATTGTCGGCTGTATTTTCGTGGCCTGCGTCATGGTCTGTCCGGACGGCATTCTCGGTTTTGGCAAAAGGCTTTTCCGATCAGGTGAGCGACGCTGATGCTGCGGCTTGAAAACATCTCCAAGGCTTTTGGAAGCCTCGTCGTGTCCAATTCCGTGACGCTCGACGTCACTGCGGGTCAGCGTCACACCATCATCGGCCCGAACGGCGCGGGCAAGACGACGCTGATCAACCAGATCGGCGGCCAGCTCTCCCCCGATAGCGGCAAGATCTTCCTGCATGGCCAAGAGATCACGCGACTTTCCGCCCCCCTGCGGGCGCGCGCTGGTCTCGCCCGCACATTTCAAAAAAACACCTTGTTTCAGGCGCTGTCTGTGTTCGAAAACGTGCGGCTCGGCGCGCAGGCGGCGCATGGCCGGACTTACGATCTCTTTCGCAGCTGGCGCAGTGACACGGGAGTCCTGGCGCAGGCAGAGCAGGCGATCGAGCAGATGAACCTTGGACGGATCGCGGCGCAGCCTGTCGGCAAATTGTCCTACGGAGATCTTCGCCAAGTTGAAGTCGCCGTCGCGCTCGCCACCAGCCCCACGGTTTTGCTGCTTGACGAACCGACGTCTGGACTGTCGCCGAGCGAGACCGCGCAGATGATCGATGTCCTTCGCGCGCTGCCGCGCGAGATCAGCATCCTGATGATCGAACATGACATGGAGGTCGTGTTCTCGATCGCCGACCACATCACCGTCCTCTATTATGGTGAAGTGATCGCCAGCGGCGCGCCACGCAACGTCGCGGATGATCCCCGTGTGCAGGAAGTCTATCTCGGAGCTCCGCAATGAGTCTCGTTGTCGAGAAGCTCAATGCCTTTTATGGGGCGAGCCATATTCTGCACAACGTTTCGCTCCATGTCGGCGAAGGAGAGATCGTTTCGCTTCTGGGTCGAAACGGCGCGGGCAAAACCACGACGCTCCTGTCGGTGATGGGATATCTTGCGCCGCGGCCCGGCAGCATCCGGTTTCAGGGCCGCGAAATCGGCGGACTGGCGCCCCACCGCGTGTCGCGTCTCGGCCTAGGCTTTGTGCCGCAGGAGCGTGGCATTTTCAAAAGCCTGACGGTCGAGGAGAACCTTTTGGTGGCGGCCCGCCCGGGCAAGGCCGCGCGCTGGTCCCTTCCGGACGTCTATCGCATGTTTCCCCGTCTTGAGGAGCGACGCGCGTTCCGCGGCACCAAGTTGTCGGGCGGCGAACAGCAGATGCTCTCGATTGCGCGGGCTTTGCTGCTCAATCCACAATTCCTGATTCTCGACGAACCCTCCGAGGGGCTGGCTCCGCTGATCGTCCAGGACATTATGGCCATCATCCGCAGCGTCCGCGATGCTGGCGTGGCCGTGCTCATCATCGAGCAGAACATCAGGGTCGCGCTCGCCATCGCCGACCGCCATTACATCCTGAACAAGGGCGCGGTGACCTTTCGGGGATCCAGCGACATGTTGCAGGCCAACCCGGGCCTTCTGCGCGAGCAGCTTGCCCTGTGACTCAAACGACGCGCGCTTGAACGCAACAGCGAGAATGACGATGACGGATGAAAACAAAAAGACAATCGGCCTTGTCGGCATTGGCCGCATGGGTCTGGCGATCACGAAACATCTGACGCACCATGGCTACAAGACCATCGTCAATGACCTCGACGCGGGCCAGTGCGATGCCGCAGCCAGGGACCATGGCTCGCGCGTGGCCGGAACGCCTGCCGAAGTGGGTGCTGCGGCGCGCTTTGTTATTATTGCCGTCGGCTTCGATGACGAGGCCACGCAGGTTGTGCTTGGCCCGGGAGGCCTGATCGAGACCATGCCTACTGGTTCGATTGTCGCCGTTTCATCGACCTGCACGCCCGACCACGTCAAATGGCTCGCGAAAAAACTTGCCGTGAAAGGAATCCGTCTCGCCGACGCGCCGATCTGCCGTGGCGCCAAGGCCGCGGACGAGGGCACGATGCTGACGCTTGTCGGCGCGTCGGAGGAGGTTTTCGCGATCCTCGATCCCGTCTATCGAACCTTTAGCTCACAGGTCGTGTTGCTCGGCGATGTAGGTGCCGGCCAGTTCGGCAAGTCGATGAACAATTTCCTGCTGTGGGTAAATGGCATCGCCCTGATCGAGGCCGGTCGTCTCAGCGAGGCGAATGGCGTGGATCTGGTTCGTTTGCGCGACGCCCTGCTTCTCGGCTCCGGAGCCTCGGACGCCTTGCAGAACTGGGAGAATGTTTCCTTCATTTGGGCGCTGAAGGACATGCAGATCGTCAGCAAGATCGCGGATTCCGTCGGGCTCTCTATGCCTGTCGCCGGGGCGATCAAGGAACTCGTCAAGGATGGCTTGCGCATCAAGCAGCAGAACCCTCCCGACTGGACGGGACGCCTTTCGAAGACCAAGGCTCCTTGATGCAAGCTGGGGCCGTAGGTCCCGTGTCCGAAAGAGCTTCAGAGCGCCCCTGATCAAGGGACGTTTTCGTTTCACGCCTCCAAATGGCAGTGGCTAAACTGGCGGACAAACCCGGCGAGTAGCCGAATGCCTTGATGGAACTGGTAGGAAAGGTGTCGAGCGATTTGCAAGCCACCATTCTCGCCCGGATCAAGTTGTTTGCGGAGTGGATCCGCAGTTTTAGGGAAACATCACTGTCGGCGATGTTCAGGGAAACCATAGCTTCGAATCTCGAGGGGGCGGACAAAATCGAGCCCCTGACGACGCTCCCTTTGACCGCACGTGTTCGTGAGATCAGGTGCTCGGAGAGACCTTGAGGCAGTGCGCGTTTATTTGGGATAGACATGGTTCCTGCTCGTTGGCGAGCGATGCGTAGCAGTGATGTGCGTTCGGTAAAGGTGGCTGCAGGTCCCCGCAGCCAACATTCCAAAAAAAGTCAAAATTAAAAAAATAAGAAAACCTCTCAATCAGAGAGGCTTTTGTGTTTGCGGACGCTCGCGCTTTTGTGTCAGCGACAGATCCCAATTTGATGCTTGCTGTGTAGTCCGAAGGGAACTTCAATTTACTCGGCAATCGACTCTATCAGAAGCTTCTTGATCTCCAGTGTCACCTTGCCCATCAGATCCAGCACGCGTTCGACTTCTGCAGCCGATGCCATATCCGGCTTTTCCTGATTGATGCGTTCATATTCTTCGAGATAAGCGGCATCTTTGCGCAAAGCTTCAAATCCTTGCCGTAGAGCGGATACGGCTTCCGGCGGAGAGCCGGTCGGCAGGAAAAACCCGCGCTGCAATTTTGTTGCAATATTGTTCACCTGCAACAAAGCCTCATAGCGCACGCCGGAGGGTTCTTTACCGAAAGCCTTCTTATAGACGACGCTATAGGCTTCGATCCCTTGCGCATCCAGCGCAGGATTGCCCGACGGTTTTCCATCATCGCCGATGACATCATAATACCAGAGCGGCATGCCGATGCCTGGCGTAATAATATTGGGAATGACCTGCGTGCGATAAGCAGGCAGCGAGCTCGCTGTCATATTGATCTCGTTCTGGATAAACGCCTTGTTGAGGTCACCAGCAGTCGGAAAGCCTGTTACGGGTTTGTAGGGTACGTTCATCACTTCGAGTGCGAGACGAAGCCGCGTATCATGCGAGGCTGCTTTGCTATAGCCACCGGTAAACATGCGTGTCGCCTTGCCGATGTCGGCGGGTACGACGAGGCCGGGCGGGGAATCCTTGCGCGCATAGGCAATTGTCCAGCCGCGCCACCCGCCGATGGCCACATAGGCTTTTTCAAGCCGGATTTTCAGCGTCGGCGCATCGACCAGAGGCTCTACGGGGCTCACAGTAAAAAAGCCGCCGGTCATGCCATCAGCTTTTGAATTGATATTGAGACCCAACATATTCATTCCGAGCGCGCCGCCTGCACCCGGGATATTCTGGATGATAATGGTCGGTTGGCCCGGAATATGGCGGGTAATATGGCGCGTCATAATGCGCGCATCCGTGTCGACATTGCCGCCCGCGCCGTAATTGACGATCACCGAAATCGTTTTGCCTTCATAAAAAGGCGTTTGCGCAAATGCCGGTGCGAGAGACAGGCAAAGCCCGCCAAGAATTGAAAGACCGCGACGCATGATGTCTCCCTTATCGTGAATGCCAATTTTCAAGCAGGTGGTGTTTCGCCCTTCAGGAGCCAGCCGAATTTTTCCTGCGCACGACGCATCAATTCATGGCTCGGCGCATTGCTCGGCGGGAATTTATCCATCCAGTGATAGGGCTTGCAGGCATTGATAAGTGCAACTGAATGCGTCATGTCGCCCACCGCGCGCCGGTCCGGCGGTAGAGCCGGGTCGGCACCAGAATCCCATGATCCGCGGATGAACTGGATGGATTCAACAGGATCTGTGCGTGTCAGCATGGCCCAGAGGACATTGTCAAGATTGGTGACATCGACATCGTCATCGACCACGACAATATATTTCGAGGCATAGGCGGAGGCGCCACATTGTGCTGCAATATGGGCCGCTTGCACGGCATGACCTGGATAGCGCTGTTTGATCGCAACCGCATGGAACATGCGCGCGCCTCCGACTTCGTGACACCATACCTGACGCACATCCGGCACGCCGGCATTGGTCATATTCTGTTTGATCATTGCCGAGCGCATGACCGCGCGATAGCGCGCCATTTCATCGGGTCCTGCACCCATCGGCGGCACACCGAGGAGAATCGGATCATTGCGGTGATAAATTGCCTTGATGTCGATGACCGGCATTTGCCGCGCACCGCCCGCATAATGGCCCGACCATTCACCGAACGGCCCCTCGGTCATCATTCGGTCCTTGTTGACATAGCCTTCGAGCACGACTTCGGCATGGGCGGGGATGGGCAGGCCTGTCACTTTGCCGCGCACCATGGGCACTGGTTTGCCGCGCATGCCGCCCACCATATCCAGTTCGAATGTGCCGTAAGGCGCTTCGATGCCGCCGTAGAAAAAGGCGATCGGGTCGCCGCCAAGCACCATGACAATCGGCAGGGCTTCGCCTTTCTTCCAATACTTCTCGCGGTGTAGGAAACCATGGTGACCGCGCGCCATGACAATGCCAACCGTGTTGCGGTCATGCACTTGCGCGCGATAGGCGCCCGCATTAAGCCAGTCTTCTTCCGGATCACGGGTGATGCTGTAGGTGCCGGTCCCGATATAGCGGCCACCATCTTTCTCGTGCCAGACAGGCGCGGGAAATTTCGTCACATCCACCGCATCGCCGGTGAGGATGTTTTCAAAGATCGGACCGTCTTCGACCATGACATGGGGAATGCTTTTCGGATTTTCTAAATAAGCGCGGCGATAGGCATCGCTTAATTCCCACTTATTGAAATGGTCAGGAAAACCCAACGTCATATTGCGACGTTTCCCGGCAAACATATTGAGCAGAAGACGGAAGCCTTTCGGGCAGCCTGGAACTTCGTCAAAGAGAACGCAAGGCCCGTCTTCCGCACGCAGCACGGCTTCTGCCGCAAGGCCGATATCTTCTTGCCAGGAAGCGCCTTTCACATGGCGTAATTCGCCAAGTCTCTCGGTTGCGGTCAGCCATTCGCGTAAATCATGATAGGCAATATGCGGTTCGGTCATTGCGGAGTCCTTTTCACAGCCGTTTGTCGGGCCGAGAGAGAGTTTCAAGCGCAGCATCCACCATGCCCTGATAGCCGGTGCAGCGGCACAGATTGCCTGAGAGCTTTTCGCGGATCATGTCTTCGTTGATCTCGGAGGGATCAGCGTTTTCGCGCAATTCGACAAGCGTCATCAATACGCCCGGGGTGCAGAAGCCGCATTGCAAAGCATGATGGCGCGAAAAAGCATCCTGCAAGGGGTCGAGTTTGCCGGCTGCATCTGCCAGGCTTTCGACTGTCCGCACGGATCTGCCATCGCATTGCACGGCAAGGATCAGGCAGGAGCGCACCGAGCGGCTGTCGAGCAAAATGGTGCAGGAGCCGCAAACGCCATGTTCGCAGCCCGTATGTGTGCCGGTGAGATGAAGGCGGTGGCGCAGAAAATCGGCGAGATTTTCGCGCACCGGCACCTTCAGCCTGTACTGTTTCCCGTTCACTTCGATTGTGATGATGCGCTCATCCATGGCGCAAAATCCTTTCCAGAACCTCGCGCAGGAGACAGGCTGCCAGATGCCGCTTGTAATCTGCATCATGATGCAGATCACTTTCTGCTGGCATTTGCGCAGCTTCTTGCGCCAATTTATCGATCAATGCAGGGCTCAGCTTCTGGCTCGTTGCAAACATTTCCAGCCTGTCGGCGCGCGCCTGAATGGTGCCGAGGCCCGCAAAAGCCATGCGCGCTTCTGTGATGGTTTCTCCAGCAAAGCGCAAATGCGTCGCGACGGCTACAACAGCAAAGTCACCCGAACGGCGGGCATATTCGCGAAAGCCGTGACGCGTGTCGGGATCACAAATAGGCAGGTCGATATGGGTGAGAATTTCATCTTCTGCGAGCGATGTCGTCAGCGGCGCAACGGCAAAATCGCGGAAATTCATGATGCGCGTCCCGCGTCGGCTTGCAATATAGAGCTGCGCGTCAAGCAGGGCGCAGACGAGCGGAATTTCGGAAGCCGGATCGAGATGGCACAGGCTGCCACCGACAGTGCCGCGATTACGGGTCTGCTGGTGACCGATATGGGCAATGGCGTCGGCCAGTACCGGACAATTTTCCTTGATGACAGGCGAGGCAAGTGCATCGGCTTGTCGCACCATGGCGCCGATCTGCACAATTCCATCGCGCAGATTGATGCTGTCGAGTCCGTCGATTTTTTCGATGTCGACGAGATGTTGCGGCATGGCGACGCGGAAGTTCATCATCGGCATCAACGATTGTCCGCCGGCTATGATGCGTGCATCGGGAAGATCGGCAAGGAGCGTCAGCAATTCGGCCATGGTCTCGGGCCGGTGATAGCCAAAGCCGGCGGCTTTCATGGCGAGCCTCCGGCCTGTGCTTTGCGAATCAGTTTCTGCAATCTCTGCGGTGTGACAGGCAATTGGTTGATTTCGATCTTCAACGGTGCGAGCGCATCTTCAATCGCCGAGACAATGGCAGCCGGCGCACCGATCGTGCCGCTTTCGGCCGCACCTTTGACACCGAGCGGATTGAGCGGCGTCGGCGATTCCATATGGTGGATTTCTATACGCGGCACATCATGGGCGGTCGGCAGAAGATAATCTGCCAGACTGACGGTGAGAGGCTGTCCCTGCGCATCATGACGAATCCATTCGAAAAGTGTGGCGCTGATGCCATGCACGACACCGCCGAGCACCTGTCCTTCGACAATCTGCGGATTGATCATATTGCCGCAATCATGAACGATGACATAGCGTGTAATTTTGATGTGGCCGGTGCGAATATCGACTTCGACTTCCGCCAGATGCGTGCCGTTGGTGTAGGTGATGGCCGGCGGCTCGAAATCAACGGCAGCAAAGAGCCCGGGCTTCATGCCGCCAGGTAAAGCAAAGCCCGCATTGCCGCTGAGGGTTTTGGCAATCTCGCCAAAGCTCTTCTTCATGGAGGCAACGCCTTTCACCTGCACAAAGCTGTCCCGCAATTCGAGGTCATCGGCAGAGACTTCGAGAAGATGGGCGGCGGTCTGTTTGATCTTTTGTGCAATTTCAAGCGAGGCCGCATGCAGGGCATTGCCCGCCGTGACAGTCTGGCGGCTGGCATAGGCGCCAAGGCCCATGGCAATCGCATGTGTATCGCCGCACGTGACGTCAATGACCTCGGGGCGTACGCCCAGAACTTTTGCCGCAATATGCGCAAGCATGGTTGATGTGCCCTGCCCCTGCGAGGCTGCACCGCTGGCGACCAAAATTTTTCCCGACGGCCCGATGCGCAGCGAGGCTGTTTCGAACGGGCCGCGCCCAGTGCCTTCCACATAATTGGAGAGACCGAGGCCAATCCATCGGCCCTTTTCGCGCGCTGCTTTCTGGCGTGCCAGAAAATCATGCCAGCCGGCCGCCTCCAATGCGCGCCGCTGGCATTCGGGATAATCGCCGCTGTCATAGGTCATCGGCAGTCCGTCGCGCGTCAGCACTTGCGTGACATAGGGAAGCGCATCGGCGGGGATCAGGTTGCGTCGGCGGATCTCATCGCGACCGATGCCCAGTTTGGCTGCCATGCGGTCGAGCAGGCGCTCCATGACAAAAGTGCCTTGCGGACGACCAGCGCCGCGCGTCGATGTGGTCGGCGTTTTATTGGTTAGGCATAGCGAAACGTCGAGTTTGTAGGTAGGCAGAATATAGGGGCCGATCAGATTGGTCGTCGAATTCTGCGGCAGCTGGATGCCCGATGGCGTGCAGGCGCCGTGGTCATGCAATAGCGTGCCGCGAATACCGAGCAAGCGGCCGTCTGCATCGAACGCGCCTTCGACATCCCAATATTGATCGCGTTCCTGATTGGTCGAGATAAAATTCTCGTAACGGTCTTCGATCCATTTCAGCGGCTTTTGCAAAAGCAACGCTGCCGCACTGACGGCGACTTCTTCCGCATAGACGGGGCCTTTCGGGCCAAAGCCGCCACCGACATCAGGCGCGATCACGCGGATCTGGTTTTCATTGAGGCCCAAAGTGGTAACCAGCACACGCTTCACGCGGTGGGGCATTTGCGTGCTGTCCCAGACGGTCAAAACACCGTCAAGCGGATCGGGTCGCGCCAAAAGCCCGCGTCCTTCCATCGGAATGGCGCCCCCCTTGTGCAATTCGAAAGAGGCTGAAATCTTATGCGCGGCTTTTGCAAAAGCACTTTCGCAATCGCCATAGCCGATGGTCCAGCGGGCGACGCAATTATCCGGTTGGTCGAGGCGCGTGCGCGGACTGTCGGGCGAAAGACCCGCGCGGATCTCAGTGACCGCAGGCAAAATTTCGGCATCGATTTCGATGAGTGCTGCCGCATCTTCGGCAATGGCGCGCGTATCCGCGACCACCATGGCAATCGGCTCGCCGACATAACAGGCTTCATCTTTTACCAGAATACAAGGATCGACATGAAAGTGGATGGCGCTGGCGGGTGTTGCTGCCGGCAGACGCTCGCAGGTCAGAACCTCTTTCAGATCGGCCAGCGTCAGAACAGCATGCACACCGACAATTTTTTCGGCCGCGCTTTTGTCGATTTTTCCGATCCGTGCATGCGCATAGGCGCTGCGCAAAAAAACAACATGCAAAAGATCAGGCACATCGAGATCATCGACAAAGCGACCCTGTCCGCGCAGCAGGCGCTCGTCTTCCAGCCGTGCATGTCCGGTTTTTCCGGCGTGCTGCATTAATGCCTACCCGTTTTCTGCGTTGGGTTACCCTGTGCGGGGAACCAGGCCGCAAGCCAGTCTTCGAGCACGCGATGCACGCGCTGGTTATGTTCGGCGAACATGAAATGATCTGTCTCGGCGAAGAGAAACAGATCGGTCGGTGATTCCGATTTTTTGAAGAGGCCAAGCGCCTGTTCGACCGGCGTTACGGAATCCGAAGTGGAATGCATCAGCAGAACAGGTCGCGGCGTAATCTGTCCGATAACATCTTCCGGATTGAAATCGTGAATGCTCTGCGCCGTATCGGCCGTGAATGTCAGGATGGAGCCTTTCAGCACATGGGTGCGCAAGCCCTGCGGGATCGGCACAATGGCATAGCGGTCCACCATTAACGGCTCGCCGGTTTTTTCGCGGTGGGCGCGACCGTCTACGAGCATTTTGGTGAAAGCCGCCCATTCGGCATCGCTTTTGTGCTGCCCGCGGAATTTGCGTGCGCCATGGCCGAAACCTGAAGCTGAAACAACAGCGCCGACGCGCTGATCAATACCGGCAGTGTAAACAGAAATGGCAGCCCCGAAACTCGAGCCCAGCATACCGATCTTGTCGCCTTGAACATGTTCATGCTGCGCGAGAAAGGTCAGCGCATTGCGCGCATCGGCGACTTGTTCCTGCATGATGAGATGGCCGCGCGGGCCCCCGCTCTGCCCGCATCCGCGCTGGTCGTAGCGCAGTGTCACATAGCCGAGTTTTTCCAGAATGGCGCAGGGCGCCAAAACATTGCCTGCTGAACTCGTGCTGCCGAAGCCATGCATGACAATGAAAGCCGGTCTTTTTTGGCCTGCCTTCAGTCCGTCCGGCACGCGGATTGTGCCAATCAGTTCCACACCATTTGATTGGAAGGCAATTGCTGTCTCGCTCATCAATGTCAGTCCTTTTGGGTGCCGGTCGCGCTTGTCTTCTTATGCATGTTCAGCATAGGACGGTCCGCAGAAGGCCGGTTATGCAAAACCGGCCTCTGCCATGCGTTTCATGTGTCCGGCATTTGATTTGGGTATCGCGAGTGCAGGCTTGTCGAGCAGTAAATCCAGCAGATAGCGGATCTCGGTGCTCATCTCGCCATAGGCAAGGAAAAAGCCGACGGTGCGATGCTGGAAACTCCAGTCCCCACTCAATGCACACATCGTGCCGGCGGCAAGATCGCCTTCCACACTGCGCAGCGGCAAAATGGCAAGATAATCTGATTCCAGAACCAGATTGCGTGTGGCGCCGGGCGAGGATGTTTCTACAGAGGCGCCTGGAAAGACAGCGCCTGCCCTACAAAAATCATCACTGACACGGCGATAGAGATCGGTGTCAGAGCGCGGCAAAACCCAGCGATATTGCGCCAGATCACGCAAACCATGTTTGCTGCGGCGTGTCAGGGGATGCGCAGCGCGCACGACCACCCGCAAATCCAGATCAAAGCAGGGCTTGAGAAGAAGATCTTCTTCCTGCATTTGATAAGGAAAAGTCGAGAGAACAAGGTCAAGTTCCTGCAGTCGCAGTCGCGCAATCAGATCGGGGCGTGAGCCTTCGACAAGGCGGACTGTGAGTTTGGGAAATCGCTTTTGCAAAGCGTGCAACGCGGGTGCGAGGAAGAAGCTTTCAACCAGCGGCGTCGCGCCTAGTCGCAATGGTTTTGGGCTGAGCGCAAGCAAAGTTTCCAGCGTGTCTTGCAGGCCCTTTAATTGCTTCTGGATGGCGACAGCGTGGACGAGGGCAATCTCGCCGGCCTGTGTCAGGCGTACCCCGCGTGCGGAGCGTTCGAACAAGGCCGCACCGATGTCTGCTTCAAGTGCGGCGAGTGAACGAGTCAGCGAGGATTGCGAAATATGCAGTGCCTCCGCAGCCTTGTTGATGCTGCGGTGTTCGGCAATGGCAATCAATTGGAACAGCCCGGGTATACGCCGGCTGAGACGTTGGATGCTTCCCATATCCCCTCCCTGCGCCGGTCTTGGCCGACTTTGAGGGAGATTATGCATCCTCTGCATAGGGATGCAAAGGGTCTGTTATTTGGGGACGGGTGCCTCGCCCGGGTCCATCACCGCTTTGGCCTGTTCGATCAGGACCGGCGGCGTGTTGAGCACTTCAATCACTTCCGTTTCGAGTTCAGCGCCCGTGCGGTAGGGCAGGTCGAGGCCGAGCTTCACCGCGTCAACCAGATAATCCTTGTCTTCCATAGTGGCGACAAAGGCGGCACGCAGAGCTTTCAGGCGGTCTGCCGGCACATCGGGCGGTGCAAGATAGGGGCGGCCGGCATTGGTCGGCGAGGAAATAAAGCGCAGGATTTGCTTTTGCTGCTCGTTCTGGCCGAGCTCTTCCATCAGCGGTACGTTTTCAAGTCCTTTCTCACGTTTGGGGCCGACTTGTGTGAGAATCGTGATGGTTTTTTTCTCTAGCCATTCGGGGCGTTCCTGCAAGAGCGCGCGCCAACTACGCCCGCCCATGCCTTCCACTTCGCCGCGTTCAATCGCCATGTCGATTTCAGGATAGCCCTGATAGCCGGCGATCAATTTGAATTTTGTACCGATGATCTGGTTCAGCGCATTGGCATAGATGAATGTGCCGGAGCCGACACCGGTTGCGCCCAGAACGATTTCACGCTTCTGCATGTCGGCGATGGATTTGATGCCTGAACGTGCGGTCACATAGACAGTCAAATTGCTTTGGCCGATGGCGCCGATCCAACTGAAACGGCGCGCATCATACATGGCGCCGGCACCGCCGACGGCCTGATGAACGGCAATGCTGTTGACGAGTGTTGCAAAAGTCGTCCCGTCTTTTGGCGCCTGGCTGTAGAGATAATTGGTCGCGCGCATATGTCCGCCACCTGGCATGTTGCGCACAACAAGCGTCGGGTTGCCCGGAATATGTTTGGGCATGAACTGGATGAGAACACGGGCCGCCACATCATAAGGCCCACCGGCAGCTGTCGAGGCGATCACGCTGATCGTTTTGCCACGGAAGAATTCGGCCGGCGTCTCGGCTTTGAGACTTTGGCTCGAGCAGGTCAGCAGGGCTGTTATCGTCCAGGAGAGCCTGAAAATTCCGCGCATGACCAGCTCCTCAGAATTCTTTTCCTTATAGATAACATGCGGTGTCGGGGCCTCAGCAATGCCTTCTTTGGTCTGGTCATGCAGTATCTGCATGGGCGTGGGCATCTCCATCCCGCGATATGCTGCGTCTGCGAAGGGTGCGGATGAGCCTGCGGTTGTCAGCTTCCGGTGATTTCCTTATGGCTTTGGACATTGGCGCTGCTGCCGGCGTCTGGGGTGGGGACAGGTTTGCACATGCCGATTTATATCGACGAAGCCCGTGTACGCGATGCACTCGGCATTGATGTGGTGATTGCAGCTTTGCGCAAAGCTTTTTTAGCGCAGGCGCAAGGGAGTGTCGTCAATCTGCCGCGCAGCCGTGCAAAGCTGCTTGGCAATTCAATGAATATTACGGCGGCAAGTGATGCCGCGAGCGACCGCTATGCAGTGAAAATTTACGGTAGTGGCAATTTCCATATCCATCTTTATGACCGCACGCAGGGACTTCTGGCGATTTGCGAGGCAGATTGGCTCGGACAATTGCGCACCGGTGCCGCCAATGGTCTGGCGGCAAGTCTGATGGCGCGACCGCAATCGCGGGTCGTCGGATTGATCGGCGCAGGTCGCCAAGCCATTGCACAATTGCTCGCATTGGAGGCGCTCGGCCTGATGGAAGAGGTCAGCGTCTATGCCCGTCGGCGCGACAAGCTTGCCGAGTTTTGTGAGCGGATGGGCAAGCGCCTCAGGGCCGACATCCGCATGGCGGATAGCGTGGAGAAGGCGGTGGTGCGGGCAGATATTGTTGTGACAGCAACCAATGCCTTGAATTTTGTGGTGCCCCGCGCAGCGGTGCGCGCAGGCACGCATATCAATGGTGTGGGGGCCAATGCAGCCAATCGCATGGAGATTGATCCTGTATTGGTTGATGTCTGTGCGTTGATCGTGACAGACGATATCGATCAGGCGCGGGGCGAGGCCGGTGAATTTCTGGCGTTGGGAGAAAAATTTGATTGGTCGCGAGTGCGCCCGCTCTGCGATCTGGTGGCGTCCGGAACATCGGACCGGTCGGACAAAGATATCACTTTCTACAAATCGCTTGGAGCGGGAATTGAAGATCTGGCAGCCGCATCGGCTCTCTATGATGTGCTGACAGGGTGATCAAAATTCACTCGGTTAAGATTTGACTCATTTGCGTTCTTGGTCTGCTGGCCAGTTAAATATTATCTTCACCCCGACGTCGACCTTGCGAGACAGGTAAAAATAACTCTGCCGACTTCATATGAGTGGATGTAATTCCTTGTTGATGCAAATAACCTGTGAGCATGTTGATATTACTCTGATTGATGTCGCTAAGCCCATATTCCCAAGGGTCATGACCTAAGATTGCACGTTGTCTCTCCCAAGCACCGCGATACCATGCCAAAGGTACAATGCGAGGGTTTTCCATGCGCTTCATGGCGAGATCTTTGGCGCGTTCAAAAGCTTTGAAAAGATTGATTGTCACCCAAGGATGTTTTTCGATAATTTTAGGTTTAATGCACAAAACATGCATAATCGGAAATACGCCTGTCTTGCGGAAAAAGCCTTCTTCTTCGGCGTCGTAATTTTCGAAGAGGCGCCCGACATTGGGGTGCCCTGCCAAGAAACATTTTGGAAACGCACCTGCAAACATGGCGTCGATTTCGCCATCAGCGAGCATATCATCGAGTGATTTATAAGAATCTGGAATCTTGGTCACTTTGAATTTATGGGTGAGTTGAAAATCAACATCTTCATCGCGTTCAGTGACCCATTCAACCTGGTCAGATGGGATGCCATATTCATTTTCCAAAATACCACGACACCAGACGCCAGCCGTAATTTGAAATGATTTCACGCCTATGCGTTTGCCAATCAGATCTTTGGGGTGGAAAATACTTTTTGTTTTATTGATAAAGATAAAGCCATGACGAAAACGACGATGAAGAAAAACAGGCAAAGCCGCCAATGGGCGCTGCTGTGCCACGCCTGTAATAAAAGCAGAAGCTGAACATTCAGCCACGTCAAAATCACCATTTCGCAAAAAGCGCCAATGGCGTGTTGTAGAATCCATCTGGGTCAGAACATTCAGTTCAATTCCGTCTGCTTTGACCTCGCCTTCTTTTATCGCACGAATAATTTCGTAGTCGCCGCAAGCCAAAGTCAGTGCCAGTTTTCCGGCCATCGTATTTTCCTCGCCGCGGCTTACTGAGCTTCTTCAACATAAGTCTTTCTGCTCTGATCAAATGTGTCAATACATAGAGGTAATAGCCTTATTTCCTTTTGACGAATTTTAGAAAAAAGGAGCAAGATATTGTCGGGCTGCCAAGGTTGTGCGGCGCGAAACGGGGGCACTCATGCGAAAGACAATGGATGCCATATGTCAGCTGGTGTTGGGCTTGACAGCAGCTTCCGGCTTCTCATCTCAGGTTCTAGCTGCTGATTATTATGCCGGTAAAACGATTGATGTCATTGTGGGTGGGGCACCAAGTGGTGGGATTGACCTTTATGCCCGTGGCGTTGCGCGTCATTTTGGCAATCATATTCCAGGCTCACCAAATTTCGTTGTCAAAAATATGCCTGGTGCAAGTGGCGTACGCGCCATGCAGCAGGTCTATTCGGTCATGCCAAGCAATGGGCAGACGATTGCGGCCATTACACCGGGCGCTATTGTTGCGCCGTTGATCGATGAAAAAGCTGATCGATCTGTAGACCCCGCAAAACTAATCTATCTTGGAACAACCAATGCCGGCGTGGGCATTTGTGCGACTATGGATACATCCACTACGAAGACATTCGAGGACGCCTTGGTTCGCAAGACAATTATGGGTGCTCAGGGCCCTGGCGCCGTCTCATATGATTTCGCCTATTTGGTCCAAAATGTAACCGGCGCAAAATTCAATATTGTCACGGGCTACAATGGATCGACGCATTTTTTGCTTGCGATGGAGAGGAGCGAAATTGACGGAATTTGTGGCTGGAATTGGTCGAGCGCAAAATCACAAAAGGCAGATTGGATTCGCGATAAAAAGATTAACATTATCTTGCAGACGGGCGTTGAAGAAGATGAGGAATTGGCGCGAATGGGTGTTCCGTCAATTTGGAAATATGCCTCCGATGCAGAAAGTCGAAAGGTCGCCCAATTCATCCTTGCACAAAAAGGGTTCGAGAGGCCTCTGGTCGTCGGGCCACAGACACCGCAAAATCTGGTCAACATTCTCCGGAGCGCATTTGATTCGACTATGAAAGACCCACAGTTCCAAGCTGATATGGAAAAAGGTGGCCTTGATATTGCGCCTGCGAGCGGTGGGCATGTTCAGAAACTCGTTGAAGCATTTTATGCAACACCAAAAGAAATTATCGCCAAGGGTCGCGCTGCAATTCGGCCCTAGTTAAAATTCGGCAGTTATAAGTTCGTCAAACTGAATGAGGGACTAGTTTTGCTAGAAAAGCGGATCCGAATTTTTACAGGTGGCGCGCCATCGCATGTTCTTGAGCAATTGGTGCCAGCTTTTGAGCGCGAAACAGGATGTGCCGTTGATATGGTAGTAAAGATTGTTGCCGATATTCAAAAACAAGTTTTATCAGGCGACCATCCGGATGTAATTCTACTTCCTCAAAGGCTCATAGATGATATTGAAGAAACAGTCGAAACGTGTGTTGACGGGCGTGCCGCATTGGCACGTGTTGGAATAGGTCTTGTAACAAAAAGTGGGAGAGCCCTGACGGATTTCACAGACCTCTCAGGCTTGAAAAAGCTTCTGCTGGAAGCGAGACATGTTGTCGTTGCTGATCCAAGAACGCCCACAGGGCGTCATTTAGCTTTTGTTTTTGAAAAACTCGGCATCACCAAACAGCTTAGTGACAAGCTAATCCATAAGGGGGCCATCCATGGTGGCGGCACTTTGGTCGCCACGGGCGAAGCTGATTTTGGTTTGTTTTTAGTTAGCGAGGTACAGCATTTGGAGGGCTTACAGCTTGCAGGCTTTTTGCCCACTTCAGTCCAAAATTATATTGTTTATTGCTCATCCGTTCCGACCTCTTCAAATTATACGAAAGAAGCCATTCAGTTTGTCCAATTTTTGAAATCACCGTTTCACCATAATCTGTGGCGAGTAAATGGTTTCGAGCCCGAAGCTTAAAATCAAGGGCTCACTTGTTTTGAAAGCGCGGTGCACGCTTTTCGATAAAAGCTTGCATACCTTCTTTCTGATCTTGTGTTGCAAATAATGAATGTAGTGCACGGCGTTCAAAAAGAAGGCCTTCGGATAAAAGGGATTCATAGCTGCGATTAATTGCCTCCTTGGCAAGACACAGGCTTGGCAAAGACATATTTGAAATAATATGAGCGACTTTCAGAGTTTCACTCATTAAGTCGACCGTTGGGACAACGCGCGTTATAAGCCCTGCTGAAAAAGCTTCCTGTGCATCCATCATCCGTCCCGTTAGTATCAATTCCATAGCACGCGCCTTGCCGATCGCACGAGTCAGGCGTTGGGTGCCTCCTAACCCTGGAATGGCGCCAATTTTAATTTCGGGCTGACCAAAGCGTGCATTTTCAGCGGCAAATACCATGTCGCATTGCATTGCAAGTTCACAACCACCCCCCAGAGCAAAGCCGGAAACAGCAGCAATAGTTGGTTTTCGCATTCGTGCAATTACGTTCCAATTTTCCGTAAAATCATCTTTGAAAGCATCTGCAAAACTTTTATCAGCCATTTCTTTGATATCGGCACCCGCCGCAAAAGCTTTATCCGAACCTGAAATAATCAGGCAAGAGAGATTTGAATCGGCTTCAACAGCACGCACAGCGTGCTGTAATTCTTCAATCAAGTTTTGATTGAGTGCATTGAGTGCTTCTGGCCGGTTGAAGCGAATGATCGCAACCCGTTCATTGGTTTCAAACAAAATACTTTTGAAAGACATCATTTTAAAGCCCTGGATGAAGCCATTTGAGGTCAGCTTTTTTGAATCGATGTCCAATGGATAGAGCCAAAATCTCAGTCCAGTATGTAAGTTTATCTTCGGGCTCGTGTTGGGCCCAAAATAATGGGCCACCTATATGGGTTGGAAAACCATAACCAGTGACCATGACAAGGTCTACATCTGAAGCACGCTCTGCAATGCCTTCCGATAAAAGCAAAGCCGCTTCATTAATGATCGAAATCAGTGCCCGGTTCACGATTTCGTCTGCCGGAATGGATCTCCGCTCAAAACCCTTGCGGCGCGATGCATCTTCAATCACATCCTTCACCCATGGATCTGCGACGCCGCGTCTTGTGCCGTCAGGATAGGTATACCAACCTTTGCCAGCTTTTAGCCCGACGCGCCCGGCTTCACACAAGCGATCCAAAATATCCGAATAGCGTTCTTGCGGATCACGTGTGGCTGCCTGACGCTGACGTGTACGCCAAGCAATATCGAGTCCAGATAAATCGGCCACAGCAAAAGGACCCATGGCAAAGCCAAAATCTGTCAGAGCTGCATCGACCTCGAATGGAAGTGCACCTTCTTCCAGCATAAATTCGCATTGCTTGCGATAGGCGGAATAAATTCGATTGCCGATGAAACCCTCGCAGACACGGGCGACAACCGGCGTCTTACGAATCTTGCGGGCAATATCCATGGCTGTGGCGAGCGTCGATAAGGATGTATCTTGTGTCCTTACAATTTCGAGAAGCTTCATAATATGAGCGGGTGCGAAGAAATGCAGACCTATCACATTTTGTGGTCTAGATGTGACGCTTGCTAGACGATTGAGATCTAAATAGGAGGTATTCGAGGCTAGAATCGCACTCGGCTTTACTTTGTGATCAAGCTCTCGCATCAGTGTCGTTTTGACGTCAAAATCTTCAAAGACCGCTTCGATCACTAGGTCTGCTTGCCTGACCTCGTCAAAATGGCAAGTGGTGCTTAGATGGACCAGATTTTCTTCAACTTTTTTTGCTGTCTGCCGACCCGATGCAAGATTGCGTTCATAAATTGCACGAATACGGGCTGATCCTTGATCAAGTGATACTTCATCGCGCTCAATCAGCGTGACTGGAAATCCTGCATCCAAGAAGCAAACGGCAATGCCCGCTCCCATTGTGCCGCCACCAATAACACAGGTCTGCGTGATTTGAAGTGGCTGGATAGACTCAATTCCAGGTATGCGCGTGGCTTCACGTTCTGCGAAAAATAAGTGCCGACGTGCACTGGCGTCATAGCCATGTCGTAATTTTTGAAATGTTGCACGTTCTTGGCTCAAGCCTTCATCGAAAGGCAAGGACTGGCTTAAAATGATAGATTCAACAGCTGCGGTCACGGCAGGCGCATGCTCTGATTTCTTGCGCAGCTTTTCAACAATGGTATTGACCTCACTGTTGGACACTTGCTGATGATCACGATCACGGAGGCGTTTTTTGCCTGAACTTTTGGCGCATTCAAGGGCAAAGTTTTTGGCTTCTGTTTTGAGCTCGGTCGTGCAGAGGCGGTCTATCATACCTAGGTCGACAGCCTCAGAGCCTTTGACCCGTTTGGCATTGCCGATAAGATCAAGTGCCTTAGCCGTACCAATCAGCCGCGGTAAACGCTGCGTACCGCCGGCGCCAGGGATCACGCCGAGCGAGACTTCTGGCAGACCGATTGAAGCCTGTGGTGTTGCCATGCGGGCATCGCAGGCCAGTGCCAGCTCGAAGCCAGCGCCTAAAGCTGCCCCATGAATTGCTGCAATAACTGGCTTATTCAAATTTTCAATCAATTGAATAATGGCGGGCATTTGCGGATCTAACAATGGCCCATCAAATTCCCGAATATCAGCGCCAGCCATGAAATTTTGTCCTTGCCCCATTATGACAACAGCTATGATGGAAGAGTCATGGGCGGATTCTTGTAAACCTTCATACAAAGCTGCACGCAGTGCAGCTGAGCTGGCATTCACCGGGGGATGATTGAGGAGCAGAAAAGCTACCCCATCCTCACGTAAGATCGTGAGGAGATTGGCGGGTTTGTGCTCTTCTGCGCTGTTCATGACGATTCATCTGTCGTTATTCGAGTTCGAACAGGCCGGGTCCTGACGTCAGCAATTCAAGATGGTGATCTGCGTGGCCAAGGAATTGCTCAAGAAGAGTGAGCTTCTTAAAATAATGCCCAGCCTTAAATTCCATAGTGACGCCGATGCCACCAAACATTTGGACAGCTTCTTCTCCAATCAATTTGGCGGAGCGTCCGATTTGAACTTTTGCTGATGAAACGGCTTGCGCGATAGCTGTTTTATCATCTGTTTGACTCATCATAGCTGCATACATGGCCATGCTCCGCGCTTGTTCAAGCGCAATATACATGTCGGCGGCACGATGTTGTAGGGCTTGGAAATTTCCGATCGGGACGCCAAATTGCTTGCGTTGTTTTAGGTAATCGACCGTCATCTGATGCAATTCAGACATCACACCAACCGCTTCAGCACAGACAGCTGCAAGAGTTTCATATTCAGCAGATTGCAAGATTCGAAACCCATCGTCCACACAGCCAATCAGGGCTGAATGGGGCACTAAAACACTGTTGATTTGAATGTCGGATGCTCTTTGTCCATCATGTAAAGCATATGATTGGATATTAATATTTGTGGCGCGCGGATCGACTGCAAAAAGAGTTATGCCCTTCGCATCAGAAGGAGCGCCACTGGTGCGTGCCGAGATGATCAGTAGATCAGCGGAGTCACCATGCAAGACACAGGATTTATGTCCGCTGATCTGCCAGAGATCACCAGAGCGGACTGCTTGCGTCCCGACGCGAGAAGGGCTTCCAAAAGTACCTCTTTCGGTATGTGCAAGACTTACGATCAGGCTGCCATCGATGACTTTTGTAGAAATGCTTTCATGTTGCTCAGTAGATGCCGCACGACGTAGAATACCGCCAGCCATGACAATCGTCGATAAATAAGGCTCAAGAGTGATATGGCGGCCCAGCTGCTCCATCACAATCATCGTATCGACGGGTGTCCCATCAAGGCCACCACTTTCACTTGTGAAAGGCAATGCAAGCAGGCCGATTTCAGCAAATTGCGCCCAGATTTCACGGCTCCACCCAGGTGTTGCTGCTTCATATTTCCAACGGTGATCAAACGCATAAGATCTTTGCAGCAGCCTCACCAGGCTATCTTGCATCATTCTTTGTTCATCAGAGAGTGAGAAGTCCACGCGTCAAAGCCCCAGAATTGATTTTGCGATGATTGTCTTTTGAATCTCGTTAGAGCCACCAAAAATAGACACTTTTCGCCAATTGAAATAATTGGCGGTGATCATGCTGGACCAATCGTCAAAGGCATCATCCTGGCGGCGCAGGGCGTCCGGCCCTAGTATCTGAACAAGCAAATTGCTGGTTGCCTGCTGTAGTTCAGAACCTTTGACTTTGAGAATGGAAGAGGCAGGATCAGGCGCACCATGCGATTGGCCTTCAGCTGAAAGCACCCGTAATTGCGTGATTTCAAGAGCTTTGAGCTCAACTTCAAGGGCGGCTAGCTTGGTTCGAAAACCGTCATGTTCCAGCAAGGGTCGGCCTTGGTATGGGGTGCGAGCGGCCAATTCGCGCGCACGCTGCAGTCGCTCTTTTGAGACACCCAAACGGGCGAGATTGACGCGTTCCGCACTCAGCAGAAATTTTGCATAATCCCAGCCTTTATTCTCTTCCCCGACCAGATTTTCGGATGGCACTTTTACATTATCAAAAAATACTTCATTGACTTCGTGCCCGCCATCAATCGTCTGGATGGGGCGAACTGTGATGCCTGGTGTTTTCATATCAATGAGCAAGAATGAAATGCCCATTTGTTTTTTGACTGTAGGGTCTGTGCGCACAAGGCAAAAAATCCAATCCGCATATTGCGCATAGGACGTCCATGTCTTCTGGCCATTGACGATGTAATAATCTCCCTCGCGTCGCGCATTGGTTTTGAGCGAAGCTAGGTCAGAACCGGCGTCGGGTTCAGAAAAGCCCTGACACCACCAATCATCCGAATTGGCAATGCGAGGCAAGAAGCGCTTCTTTTGGTACTCAGAACCAAATTCGATAATAACGGGTCCGACCATATAGACGCTGAACGAAAGTGGTCGCGGGGCGGGTGCCAGCTGCAATTCTTCGGTAAAAATGGATTGCTTGATAGGGCTCCAACCTGCGCCGCCCCACTCGACGGGCCAATGAGGCACGCCCCATCCCTTTTTATTGAGAATGCGCTGCCATTCGATGACATGATCGCGGATCAAATAGCCGCCACGTAACATGCCCTGCTTCATCTCTTCGGTCAGATTGTCGGCAATAAAAGCGCGAACTTCTTCCCGGAAGGCGATTTCATCAGCGTTGAATTGCAGTTCCATATCTAGCCTTCAACCATCGCGACGCTGGCGCGGCAACCAGGCTGGCGGCTTGATGCGCGCGCGTTCTTACTAGCGTAGCTGGAAAGGTTAGGGGGGTAAGCAGAATTGTCAATAGCTTTTCATAATTATGGCTTTGAAACGGCTATTTCGTCGCTTGTAAACTGACAATATGTTGATGTATAATTGCAGTTGCAAGTCGGCTGAGGCTGAGCGAGCATAAGTCATAAGAACAAAGAATAGCGGGAAACAAGCATGGTCGACAGCAAGTCCGCAGGCAAGCCTGTTCCCGGGGGACGGGACAAGATCGCGGCAGAGGCCTTTCTTCAATCGCTCCAAGAATGTGGAGTGGATTATCTGTTCGCTAATCCCGGCACAGATTTTCCGCCTGTGGTTGAAGCTTACGGGCGCGCAGCAAGAAGAAATGCGAAAGTTCCTCAACCGCTCGTCGTACCCCATGAAAATCTGGCTGTGGCCATGGCACATGGTGCCTATGCAATGACAGGTCGCATGCAGGCTGTGATGCTCCATGTGAATGTCGGTACTGCGAATGCCATCAATAATATCTTGAATATGAGCCGTGACCGGATTCCGCTGATGCTGATTGCTGGGCGCACGCCGATTATGGAGAAAGATGCTTTCGGCAGCCGCAATAGACCCGTTCATTGGGGTCAAGAAATGTTTGATCAGGCCTCAATGCTGCGTGAGGCTGTCAAGTGGGACTATGAATTGCGCGCACCTGAACAGGCCTCTGATGTGGTCTGCCGCGCGCATGAGGTATCGATGACAAGTCCGCGCGGTCCGGTCTATCTGACTTTGCCGCGTGAGCCTTTGTCTGCACCTGTGCCAGAAGATTTTATGTCATCTTCTCCGCGCGCGATCCCCACGCGTCCGTATCCAGATGCTATGGCCATTCAACAGCTTTCTGAATGGGTCGCAAAAGCGCATTTTCCCATCATTATAACCACTTCTAGTGGTGCTGATGCCATGCCAGCTTTGGCGCATTTGGCAGAACATTTCGCCATTCCAGTTGTCACGCATCGGCAGCTGATGGTCTGCTTGCCATCAAGCCATCCTATGCATGCAGGCTATGATCCGGCAGCGCTTATGGCAAAAGCTGATCTGATCATCGAGCTTGAATGTGATGTACCTTATATCCCCAATGTACAGGGGGCTCCACAGCGAAACACAAAGATCGTCGCCATTGGCGAAGATCCCGCATTTGTGCGTTATCCGATGCGCAATTTCCAGACGGATATGGCGATCACGGCAAGTGCTGCAAGCGCAATTGAGGCACTCAACATCTCTCTTGATGGTCAATTATTTGATGCAGTTGCCATGCAAGAGCGTCGTAGCTGGGTGGAAGAATTTAAGGCCAATAGAAAAACCACTTTGGAAAAAGCCGCGAAGCCTAACGGTGAGCAGATCACCCTAGCCTATCTGAGCCGCGTGATTGGGGAGGTTTTGGGTGATGATGCAGTGATTTTCAATGAATATTCCTTGTCGCAAGATCATTGTCCACGAGAGAAGCCAAACACTTATTTTGGATTGAGTTCGGCGGGCGGTCTTGGTTGGGGCCTTGGAGCGGCACTTGGCGCGAAACTGGCTGCACCTGAAAAACTGGTTGCTGCGGTGGTGGGTGATGGATCTTACCTGTTCTCAAATCCAATGGTCGCGCATTGGACGGCAGATGCGCATAAATTGCCTTTTTTAACTATTATCATCAATAATTCACGTTATGGCGCGGTGCGCACAGCCACGCTCTCCATGTTCAAAGATGGTGTTGCGGGCGAGGATGACGGACGTTTCATGTCCGACTTGGATCCGAGTCCGCAATTTGAAGTGGCTGCAATGGCGCAGGGCGCGCATGGTGTGCGTGTTTCTGATGCGGCAGAGCTTGCAAAGATTTTGCAGCAGGCGCGCGACATCGTCGTGAAAGAGCATCGGCAAGCGGTTGTGAATGTCATCTGTCCCTATTGAGCCAACGAAGAGGCGAAAATGAAACGGCAGGCAATTTATATCAGCCAGTTTCAGCATCAAAATCCGATTCCGAACGCTGCTCGTTTGGGGTCGGTCATCGCATCAGGACTTATTCGTGGTGTAGATCCCAAGACCCATGAATTTCCTGCTGATATGGCGCAGCAATGCGCCTATATGTTTGACAATATTCGAGCCACTGTTGAGGCTGCAGGGGCGACAATTGATGCAATCGTCAAGGTCACGTTTTGGATGGAGCAGATGAATCGTGCGTCCATTAATGTCGAATGGACTAAAATGTTTCCAGATGAGGCGACCCGTCCGGCACGACAGATCATGCTTTCTCCAATGGAGCCACATGTTCTTGTTCAATGTGACTTTCTCGCTGTTGTCAGCGAATAGGGAGACGTGACGCCGATGTATTCTGATCTTGCACTGCTGATCGGAGGAGAATGGCGCGCAAAGGGCGATGCTGGCTGCTCAGAACCCGTGATCAATCCAGCTGATGGCAGAATACTTGCCAATCTGCCCCATGCCGGTGCCCGTGATTTAAGCGATTCTGTTGTTGCCGCAACCGATGGCATGCGTGTCTGGCAAAAAATTTCAGCCTATGAGCGTGCAAACATCATGCATCGCGCAGCCGATTTGTTTCGCACTCGCCTCGATTCCATTGCCCGGATTATTGTGCAAGAGCAAGGTAAGGTCCTGAATGAAGCCATGATCGAGGCTGCAATGGCAGCTGATGTTATCGATTGGTATGCCGAGGAAGGTCGTCGGGCGTATGGACGCATCGTGCCTGGCCGCGTGGCTGGTGTCCGGCAAATGGTGGTGCATGAACCGGTTGGCATTGTAGCTGCTTTTACACCTTGGAATTTTCCTGTGGTCACCCCGGCACGCAAAATTGCAGGTGCGTTAGGCGCAGGATGCTCGATCATCATCAAGGCATCTGAAGAAACTCCAGGCGCCTGTGTTGAAATGGCCCGCTGCTTTATGGAGGCGGGATTGCCTGCAGGTGTTCTTAATCTGGTGTTTGGCGTGCCTGCTGAGGTCTCAGAAAAATTGCTTGCGCGACCAGAGATTCGCAAAATCTCGTTCACGGGTTCGGTGGGTGTTGGAAAACATCTTGCGAAAATGGCTACCCGAACCATGAAACGCAGCACGATGGAGCTTGGCGGACATTCCCCTGTTGTAGTTTTTGATGATGTAAACCCTGAGCAAGTCGCAGATATGATTGCGGCTTACAAATTCCGCAATGCCGGTCAGGTCTGCATTTCACCAACCCGTTTCTACGTCCAAGAAGGCGTCTACGCGCGTTTCCTTGAGCGATTTAGCGCATATGCTAAAGGCTTGCGGCTGGGCAATGGACTTGAAGCCTCCACGACCATGGGACCACTCGCCAATCCCCGTCGACTGGATGCAATGGATATGTTCGTAAAGGATGCCCTCGAACAGGGTGGTAAAATCCGTGCGGGCGGTAAAAGGTATGGCAATGAGGGTTTTTATTATGAGCCCACCATTGTGACCGATGTGCCGGATCACTCTCTGATAATGACGGAAGAGCCTTTTGGTCCGATAGCACCAATCGTAACCTTCAAAACTTTTGATGAAGTGGTTGAGCGCGCTAATTCTCTTGAATTTGGTCTTGCCGCTTATGCATTCACCACATCAATCGCGCGGGCTACCGCGATTGGAGATGCGCTACAGACTGGGATGGTTGGAATTAATTCTGTAGCTATTTCTACGCCTGAAACCCCATTCGGCGGGATTAAACATTCAGGCCATGGCAGTGAAGGCGGGATTGAGGGGCTAGAGGCCTATCTCAATGTGAAGTTTATTTCCCAGGCCTAATGAGCGGATAATAAAATCAAAGGATTGGAGCGGAATATGGTTGAGATGCGGATGGATGGACGTTGTGCCTTGATAACTGGTGGCAGCAAGGGCGTTGGCTTTGCTGCGGCTAAGAACTTCATCCGTGCTGGAGCCCATGTTGCCATTGTCGCGCGTCGTGAGGATGTCCTCGCAGAAGCCCGCCAGGAGCTTGAAAAAGAAGGTCGCGGTAAAATCGTCACCATTGCGGCTGATGTTTCATCTGCTGCCGATTGCGCACGTGCCTTTGAAGCAGCTGAAAAAGCATTGGGGCAGGTCGATGTCTTGCTAAACAATGTAGGCTCGCACAATGCTAAGCCGTTTGAGACGATTACTGACGAACAATGGGAAGCAGATCTTGATGTGAAGCTCTTCTCGGCGATTCGTTTCTCGCGCGCCGCTTGGCCTGGCATGAAAAGCCGGAAATGGGGACGTATTATTAATACGCTGAGCAGCGGCGCTAAATGGCCGCGTGTTGGTAGCGCGCCATCATCTGTTACGCGTGCCGCTGGTATGGCGCTGACCAAGGTTATGGCGAATGATGGAGCCGCTCACAATATTCTCGTGAATGCTGTGATTGTTGGTCTGTTGCAAACAGACCAATGGGTGCGCGCCCATGCCGCAGAAAATAAAGGGCGTACTTATGAGGAATATATTGATGAAATGGCGCAGCGCATCCCGATGAAGCGCGTCGGTACCGCCGAAGAATTTGCTAATATGATGCTGTTTCTGGCCTCAGACGCTGGAAGCTATGTCACCGGAACAGCGATCAACGTGGATGGTGGCTTCTGCCCAGTCGTCTAATTTTGTTTCGCTCTGATCAGACTATTGTGTCTGTTCAGAGCGTCACATGTCCTGCCTCGCGTGCCATATGAGCGGGGATATTGAGCCCTAAAAGATCTACAGTTGTGTCGTTAATCAGGAAGTCAAATTCCGTTGGCTCTGCAATCGGGAGCTCAGATGGTTTTTGTCCCGCCAAAATTTTTGCGGCTAGTTTTGCGGCCTCGCTATAATTGACACGTAATGGCGCGCCATAAGCGATTGTGCAGCCAGCCTCCGCATATTCACGGCGCACTGATACGGTCGCCAAATCATGTTGGAGAGAGAGTCTTGCCAGCTCCACTCGTTTGGCGAAGAACATTGCGCCTGGTGAGACAACAAAGCCCCCAATTTGATCCCGCGACATCTCCGCCAAAACAGAATCCATATCATCTGGCGTCGGAAGCCAGTAATCACTCACGCTGATACCGAGTTTGCGAGCTGCCGCGATTGTCTCGGCAACAGCTAGGGGTGAAGATGGGTTCGCCCGATCAGCCAAAATGGCAAGCCCGCGGCCTGGTTTTACAATATCGCGTAACAGGGCGAGGCGATGCTCGCTAATGCCGGCTGGCAGATCGCTGATGCCAGTGATATTGGTTTGTGCTGGCTTTGTTTCATCTGATAATTGCGTGCCTAGGCTAACGCCTGTTGCCATTACGATGGGGATGGTCGTAGTAGCAGCAATAGCAGCAGATGCTGCGGGTGTGCCCGCAGTAACAATCAGATCATACCTGTCTGCAACAAATTTTTCTGCACCTAGGCGAAGGCGTTCTTTGTGCCCATCTGCCCAAATATATTCAACTTTGAGATTTAGGTCCTTTTGAAAACCATCTTTTGTGAGCTGATTGAAAAAGATATCCCAATAGGCTAGACGGTCCGCGTCTGCAGAAGCCATTTCAAGAATGCCGAGACGTACCATCAAGATGGCCTCCATGATTTACATTTTTATGTTTTAAAGTTCTATCAATCAGGAACTTCAATTTTCGCCTTTTGCGCAATATCTGTCCACATTTTGATTTCTTGGGCAATGATCTTGGCAAAGTCTTCAGGTGAAGCGCTGCTTGCTGTGAGGCCTTGCTTTGACATGACAGCCTTCACATCGTCCCGGGCTAGAATGTCCTGAACGCCCTTGTTTAATTGATCAATGATGGGCTTTGGCGTGCCGGGAGGGGCGAGCAAACCAATCCACTGGCGCGCCTGGAAATCCGGAAAACCAGCTTCGGCTGATGTGGGGACGTTGGGCAATTCGGGTTCGCGAATAATGTTGCCGGTTGCCAAAACACGCAGAGCGCCTGCTTCAACTTGGGGCAATGATGCGGCGGGTGAGATCAGCGTAATATGCGCTTCTCCATTCACAGTGGCCATGACGGCAGGCGGCCCGCCTGGATAGGGCACGTGCTGCATTTGAATTCCGGCTTGGCTGCTCCACAATTCAAAAAGCAGATGCGCGTGGCTGGCAATTCCTGTTGTCGCATAGAAGTATTTTTTGGGTTCAGCCTTGGCAAGGGCTACAAATTCTTTGAGAGTTGTTGCCTTGACTGTCGGATTGACGAGAAAAAGTTGCGAGCTAAGACCCAAAATACTTACAGGCTCGAGTTTGCGGATTTGCCCTACTGTCGGGCGTAAAGCTGCATTGATTGAATAAGTGGTCGTCACAAAAAGCAAGGTATGACCATCAGCCGGAGCATTGACCACGGCGTTTGCGCCTACGATACCGCTCGCGCCGGGACGATTTTCAATCAGGAAGGGTTTTCCAAAGGCTCTTTCAAAATGCGGCTGCATAACCCGGCCTATAATGTCGGCAATGCCTCCAGGAGGTAAAGGTACGACAAGTTTCACAGGACGATCGGGGAAAGTTGCGAGCGCAGGAGAGCCTAGGTTCATTAAAGCTAAAATTGTAGCGATACAAAGTTTTCCGAGACGCTGACGCAACATCTCCACGATGTGGGGCACCATGCTTGGCGCCGGATTCCGAAATGCTCCCATAGCCAACCCCCCATATGAAAACCAATTATTTTTTTATTTTATGACAACATATTGAAGTTTCTTTGCGGGTGTCAAGCGGCAGCTATTCTCCTCTCTTATAATTGTCACTTGTTGGGAAATGATGCTATGCAAACAAACGAGTGTTCTATGATGAGCTTTTTTGAGCAGATATGAAAAAAATAGCGCAGAGAATTGTCGCTCCCAAAGCGCAACTTGATTCTGATTTGAACGGGATCAACAACCGAATTTTCTTTCGTTTGTTTCAGCTTGGTAATGTTCTCCAGCGGCAGGCCACCAAAGAGCTTGGTGTCAGCACTGTACAATGGGCTACCCTTGGCGCTTTGTCGCGGCAGCGTGTGACAGAGGGCATGTCGCTCGGTGAATTGTCAGACTATTTGCGTGTCAGCCGTCAGAACCTTGATGGTGTTTTGAAGCGCTTAGAGCGGGATGGGCATATTGCGAGACTGACCAATGATAATGATCGCCGCGCACGTTTTATCAAACTTACGCCGGGAGGGCGTAAATTCTGGGCTGTTTTGCAACCTAAAATCTATGAATTTTATCGCCAAGCCATGGTGCAGTTTCGTTTTGACGATAGTGTCTCATTTGTTCACTATCTGAATAATTTGCAAGCTGGCCTGCAGGATATAGATCTATCTTAATCAGCTGAGATCAGGATTACCGGCCATCATGCGCACAGCACGATAGGTTATGGCCATTTTATCTTTGCCAACAATCATGACATTATTCTGTGACGTGACGATTCCGCGATTACCCTTGCTTGTTGGGCGCACGCTTGTGATCTCAACCTCGCCGTAGATTGTGTCGCCGGCAAAGACAGGATTGAGAACCTTTTTCTCGACTTCAAGAAGAGCGAGTCCTGTTGTTTGCATAGTTGCCTGGCAAAGCAGGCCCTCAATCATTGTGTAAACACAGGCTGCAGGCGCCACACGCCCTTTGATAACACCATGATCTTGAAATGTCAGATCGGTGAAAAGAGTTTCCAGCATCCCAGTGACACTTATGAAATTAACAATATCCGTCTCCGTAATGGTTCTGTTGAGTGTCTTGAAACGGTCTCCAACTTTTAGATCGTGCCAATAAAATCCAATCCCAACAGTTCTCATAATCTCTTCTCTCATTTGTATTGTGAATGGCTTACTGCCACTAAATTCGCAATTTCATCTTCTGATAAACCTATTTCAGCAAAGATTTCTGGTCCATGTTCACCAAATTTGGGTGGCATGCGTGGCTTGTCAATCTGGTTTTCACTAAACCTTAAAGGCAAATTGGTCATAAAAAACTCGCCCTCGGTCGGATGGAAAGATTTTTCGAATAGATTAACCGCTTTCAAATGGGGGTCATTGAAGACATCGTCCAATGTTGAAATGCGTCCGCAGGGGATATCAAGTTTCTCGAAGATTTGGAGCCACTCTTCGGTCGACTTGCCCTGCAGCGATTCACCGGCGAGTTGGTAAAGTTCTGAAATGTTTTGGCTGCGAGCTGCCAGATTGATGAAGCGCGGATCGTTGATCAATTCTGCCCTACCGATTTCAGTCCAGAATTTACGCCACTGCGGATCTGTATAGGCCAGCATGCAAATATAGCCGTCTTTAGTCTTATAGGGCCGACGCCAAGGTGCGAGCAGGCGTGAATAACCTAGCTCGCCCTGTTCATCAAAAGTTCGGCCGTAAAGATGTTCAACAAATACAAAAAATACCATGGTTTCAAACATAGGTACTTCGACAAATTGCCCTTTCCCGGTACGCTCCCGCGCAAATAATGCTGATGTCACCGCATTGGAAGCAGCTAATGCACATGTCTTGTCGGCAATGATCAAGGGTACATAGCGCGGCTCGCCGGATATGCTGGTCATCAAAGAGGCTGCCCCGCATTGGCCCTGGATCACATCATCATAGGCGGGCTTGCCACTATAGGGGCCTTCAGACAGATAACCGTGGAGGCCTACATAAACGATTTTAGGGTGTTTCTTTAGAACCTCTGTATAGGAAAAACCAAGCCCGATCATTTTCTCTGGGCGCATTGAATGAATAAAGACGTCAGCCGTCTCGATCAGTTTCCATAAGGCATCCTTGCCCTCGGGTGTTTTTAAGTCAAGTACCACGGACCGCTTGTTGCGGTTCAGGCTCATGAAGAGGGCCGCCATATCTTTGGAGCGTGCAGGGCCGGTGAAGCGTGTCGTGTCACCTTCGGGGCTTTCGACCTTGATAATGTCCGCGCCAAGATCTCCTAAAATCTGTGTTGCTAATGGACCAAACACAACCGATGTGAGGTCGACAACGCGGACACCTGACAATGGACCTGACATAAAGAGCTCTCCCCCGGACCCTTTAAGATTTTATTGATCTTAGGCCCTTGGCGAGGTCACACCAACGGGCGCTAACTTGTCAATAGGTTTCCATATACCGCTTGTAAATACCCAGATCACATGTCAATTTATGTCAAATCATTGCGATAATTTTCGCAATACACATTCGGTCTTGGCGGGGCGTGCCTTGCCATTCAGGTTTTCAGATTGGGCTTTCAATGCGTGGACTTGTTGGTAAGCGTGTCATTATCACTGGGGGCGCTAGCGGGATCGGTCGCGTGACGGTCTTGCGATTGGTTGATGAGGGATGCTCAGTCGGCATTTTTGATCTTGATGAACAAGGCGCTGAGCAAACCCGAAGCTTGTGTGGGGCGAAAGCGTCTCAGGTGAGCATTTATAAGGTCGATATTTCGGATTATGCATCCGTTAAAAAAGCCGCAGATTTGTTTGAGGGGGCGGTTGGCCCCATTGAGCTCCTCGCCAATGTTGCGGGCTGGGATTTGGCAAAGCCTTTCCTTGAGAGTGACCTCGAGCTCTGGAACAAGATCATCGCGATTAATCTTTATGGGCCACTTAATGTTCAGCATGTCATTGCGAAAGGCATGGCAGAACGCAAGTTTGGGCGCATTGTCAATGTTGCGTCTGATGCTGGTCGCGTTGGCTCGTCTGGCGAAGCGGTGTATTCTGCATGTAAGGGCGGTATTGCAGCCTTCTCCAAAACATTAGCACGCGAGCTTGCAAAAAGTGGTGTTAGCGTCAATGTCGTCGCGCCAGGCCCTACAGATACGCCTTTATTTCGTTCATTTGCAGATCAAAAGCTTATGGATGCTTTGGCGCGCGCGATTCCAATGGGTCGTCTTGGCCAGCCTGATGATTGCGTCGGGCTGATTGTCTTTTTTCTGAGTGACGATGCAGCATTTATGACCGGGCAGACGGTGAGCGTTTCCGGCGGGCTTACAATGCATGGCTAAATTTGTGGATTGGAGAGTTTGGGAATGAGTGCACCGTCCCGGTATCAGGCGTATCAGCGGCTACGAATTGAAGTTGCTGCACCAAAAGTGCTCCGGATCATTATGGATAATGGCAAAATGAATTCTGCCGACCATGTGATGCATGATGAGCTTGCGCGTATCTGGCGCGATATTGATCAGGACCCTGATGTGAATGTGGCCATTCTGACGGGTGCGGGAAAAGTATTTTCGGCAGGCGGCGACTTTGGGATGATTCAGGATTTGATCAATGATCCTGAAGCGCGGTTGAAGGGATGGCGTGAGGCAAAAGATATTGTCTACAATCTCATCAATTGCTCAAAACCCATTGTTACAGCCATGCGTGGCGTTTCAGTTGGCGCGGGCCTTGTTTGTGGTCTGCTGGGTGATATTTCCATTGCCACCAAAGATTGCGTGATCGTTGATGGGCATACCCGTCTAGGCGTTGCCGCAGGAGATCACGCGGCAATCGTCTGGCCGCTTCTTTGTGGTCTAGCGAAAGCTAAATATTATTTGCTGTTATGCGATCGCTTAACTGGCGCAGAGGCAGAGAAAATCGGGCTCATTAGTCTTGCTGTTGAAGATTCAGAATTGGATGAAAAAGCGCTGGAAGTTGCAACGCGCCTTGCTGCGGGCGCACAAAGCGCTATTCGTTTGACGAAATATAGTCTAAACAATTGGTTACGCCAGGCAGGCCCAACTTTTGATGCGTCTCTGGCGCTAGAGTTTTTGGGCTTTGCGAGCAATGATGTGAAGGAAGGCCTATCTTCACTGATGGAAAAAAGACAACCTACTTTTGACCCTCAGTCTCCCGTATGAGGTGAGTTTATGACGAATGTGCCAATGACTTTTGCTTGTGGCCTTTATGATCGAGCGGTTGCCTTGGCAACAGGAGCTGTCAAGCCGGAAGGAATAGACCTTACATTCGTGAATATTGATTCTCCGCGCGAGATTTTTGATCGCATGTCTTCGACTCAAGAATTTGATGCGAGTGAATATTCGAGTTCTGAATTCATATCACGCTATGCTGCTGGTGAATGCCCTTTTGTCGCCATACCGATTTTTCCGTCACGTTCATTCCGTCATGGTTTTATTGTCGTCAATCGTCGCTTTGTAAAAAATCCGAAAGACCTTTCTGGCAAACGCATTGGGCTGCCGATGTATACTATGACGGCATCGATTTTTATCAAAGGTCTGTTGCAGCACGAATATGGTGTCGACCTGTCGCAGGTTGAGTGGGTCGAAGGGCAAATTAACGGCGGCGATAAACATGGTGCGCCAACCACCATGCCATTGGTGGGGCCCGTTCACATCACGCAGAATGGAAGCGGAAAATCTTTGAGCCAATTGCTCGAAGAGGGTGAAATTCATGCAGTGATCGGAACTGGTTTTCCTGAAGCTTTGGGCCGTAATCCCGATATTGTGCGCCTCTTCCCAGATCATCGAAGAGTCGAGCGAGAATATTTTCAGCGCACCGGGATTTTCCCGATCATGCATTTGGTGGCGATTCAAAAGACTCTTTATGAAAAACATCCTTTTATCGCCAAAAGCCTCTTTCAGGCGCTCGATCAATCAAAGAAAATTGCCTTGAGCAAAATGCGAGCCGTCGTCTCGCTGCGATATATGTTGCCTTGGATGCAGGAAGATATCGCCGAAGTTGATGAACTTTTTGATGGCGATCCGTTTCCCTATGGACTGGATGCAAACCGAAAAACATTGAACGCACTTGTTCAATATTTGGAAGATCAACATCTCATCTCAAAGCCCGTCAAGCTCGACGATATTTTTGTTGCGACGAAATGAGTATGCGGAGCACGACATGACAACTCCAGAAATCACCGCCGAAGCCTATCTCCGCCGTCTCGCCGAACGCGGTGTCGAGCATGTGTTCGTCAATCCGGGAACTGATTTTGCGCCGATTGTTGAAGCTCTGTCGAAAAAAAATGGCGTCGCATATCCTAAATTCGTGATTGTACCGCATGAAAACGTGGCCATGTCTATGGCGCATGGTTATTACCGCACGAGTGGTAAGCCGCCTGTCGTAATGGTGCATGTGACTGTCGGCACTGCCAATACTTTGTGCGGCGTCATAAATGCCTCGCGCGATAATATCCCGCTGCTCCTCGCAGCAGGGCGAACGCCAATTACCAATTCCGATCATATTGCCTCTCGCAACAGCCATATTCACTGGGGCCAAGAAGCCTATGATCAAGGCGGAATGCTGCGTGAATTTGTGAAATGGGATTATGAATTACGTCATGGTCAGCCTGTGTCATCTATTGTTGACCGCGCCCTTGATGTTGCCATGACCGAACCACGCGGACCGGTTTATCTTACCCTTCCACGCGAGGTTCTTGCCGATCCGGCCATTTCGCCACGTCGTGAAGAGTATCGCTCTCTTGGAGCAACCGCGCCTCATCCAGATCCAATCATGATCTCTGATTTGGCTCATTCAATTTCCAAAGCCAGTTTTCCGTTGATCATTACCAGCAATGTAGGTCGAGATCGTCGCGCCTACGATGCGCTTCAGGATTTGGCTGAATCATTTGCAATTCCAGTCGTGCAAAGTGTTCCCAATGAATTAAACATGCCTACGGAACATTCAATGCATATTGGCTATGATATTGGTGGGGTTCTTCCGCGCGCAGATCTTGTGATTGTGCTCGACGCGGCAGTGCCATGGATTCCCAAGGCCACTTTGCCTGCGAAACAAGCGAGGATTATTCACATATCTTCCGATCCACTTGTGCTGACTGTTCCGTTTCGTGATTTTGAATCCGATGCTTTTATCACCGCCACACCAGCTTCTGCATTGCAGGCGCTTATCATTGAGTTGAATGCGCTCAAGTCTGGCATGCAATCAGCTATTTCGTCGCGCCGAACTGCTGTGGCCACCAGAAAAGCTGAGATCGACCAGAAAAGAAAGACGCTGCTGGAAAAGGGCAAAAGCCAAACCCCGATTGATTCGGCGTGGCTCAGTGCCTGCGTGAATGCCGCTAAGCATAAGGACGCGATTATCGTCAATGAACTGGGTCTGAACGTTGCTCATCTTAATATGGGGACTTATGGCTCCTATATTGGCGGCAATATGTCTGGCGGTTTGGGTTTCGGATTAGGCGCTGCGCTGGGTGCAAAGCTTGCCGCACCCGATCGGGAAGTCATCGCTGTCGTGGGTGATGGCAGCTATATGTTTGGTAATCCGCTCCCCTATCATTTTGTCGCGCGCGCGGAGAAGTTGCCTACATTGACCATTGTAGCCAACAATCATGCGTGGCATGCGGTACGTAATGCCACATTGTCAGTCTATCCGGACGGAATTGCTGCCAAGACCAATATCATGCCTCTCACCAGCCTTGATCCGTCACCCAACTTTGAGAAGATGATGGATGTATGCGGCGGATATGGTGCCAGCGTGGAGCGACCGGAAGATTTGCCTGCCGCTCTTGATAAAGCTTTGGCAATTGTGCGCAGCGGCACTCCTGCGTTGTTGAATGTGCATACGCAAGGGCGGCATTGAGAATGGTCTGCTACCTATCAGACAAATTATGGGCAGGTTAAAATCCGGCTCAGAATTTATCGCTTTTTCTAATCCGGTATTCTCTCCGAAATTATCGCAATGATCCGCTTTTCGAATGCGATCTCGTCTTCGATAATTTCTTTGTATTTCTTGTTCTTCGGGTCCTTCAGCTCGGCTTCGCAAATTTTGATGGCTTCGTGTGCGGCCTCCCTCCTTTTGTTGCGCTTTTCCCACATCAGCTTCTCTTCTTTTGTGAATGGGCCTGTTATCCGCACTTGTCCAGTTGCGAGATCGATTTGG
>CAINNX010000156.1 GCA_903851305.1 uncultured Hyphomicrobiales bacterium
CAAAAAATATTCTTGAAGTTATGTCGGCAGGCGCTTCAGGCGTTGCTCTTATGGGCGCCGCTATGCGGGGTGCTGATGTTGGCGCTAATATCCGAACTGTTCTGTTGGCAATTCATGGAGCCAAGAGATGCGGACCCTCCTTTGGTTCCCGCTGAAAAATGTCGTTGTATATTCGAATTGGGTCACCTCGTGGGGTCTAGCCAATCTTCAACCTTACTTAGATAAGGTATTCTGAGTATCTGGCGGCCCGATTGGCTGCCTAAACTTCTTGTGCTGCTATAGTTGGCAGCCGGTGGTCTGGTACCCACACATCACCCCGCACTTTGTACGGGGTGATGTGAAGTAGGATCAGGGTGTCGCGCCTTTTCGCAGGTATTCGAGAATATCCTTTGGTGTACCATAGATTTTGTCGACCTGCTTCTGCACATCGTCGCCGGTCTCGCTGTCAATATCGAGGCCTGACTTCTGTGCTTCTGCGATCAATTCGGGATCTTTCATCACAGCGTTGAACGACATGCGCATGAGAGCCACGCGGTCTGTTGCGACGCCCGGCGGCAATATGAAGGGGCGACTAATAGAGCCTTGCGAGAGAAACGCGCTTAAGGCCAATTTCTGCTGTTCGGTCTTGGCGAAATCAATCGTCACAGGAATGCCCGCTGCTTTCAGAGCGGGGATCGAGCGCGTGTCATGCTGGGCAATGACTTTAAAGTCACCATTAGGCGTCATGAGTCCAGGATATTGCTGGCGTGCGCTTGACCAGAAAATACCGCAGACACCTTGGATCTCATTGCGCTGAAGGGCCAGCGACAATTCATTTGAACCTTTGTAACCGGCGATCATTTTGAACTTCACGCCGAGCACATATTTTTCCATGGTCGGATAATACCAGAGTGCAGAGCCCGGGCCCGAGCCGCCGACGACCAGTTCCTTATCAAATAGCTCTTTGTAGCTTTGCACCGGTGCATCTTTGCGCACAACGCAGACGAGCGTGTCAGCATTGGCATTGCCCATGTAGTTAAACTTGCGCGGGTCATATTTCGCGAGGTCTTCGCCCGCCATCAGCGGATCGAAGAGTGCGGGCGCAGGAACAGCAGCGATGGATGTGCCGTCTTTCGGGGCGACCGTATAGAGGTGATGGGCTGCAGCCAGAGAGCCGGCGCCCGGCATATTCTGCACCACAATATTCGGGTTGCCCGGAATATGCTTTTGCATATGTCGCCCAATCAGGCGCGCATAAAGATCAACGCCGCCGCCTGAAGCGGAGCCCGCAATGATCGTGACGTTCTTGCCTTTGTAGAAAGCGGCTGCATCCGTTTGTGCCTGTGCCGGAATGGCCAAAGCACTGAACCCCAGGGCTGCAAATGCGCCAATAATCTGTCGCATCATGTTGATCTCCTCCATGTGAAGCGGCCTTTGCGGCTCTTCTTCTTGTTTAGAATTGAGAGGCTTGAGCCCTCAATGATTGTCGTGCGAGTGAACCTGCAAGGCCTCAAGAAAACGCGAGACCATATTATAGGCAGCGATAGTCGCTGTGAGCTCGACCATTTGTTCCGCATCGAAGAATTTGGCGACACCGTTATAAATGTCGTCGGGCACCTGAATCTTCTTCGTCATTGTGTCGCAATAAGCGAGCACGGCGCGTTGAACATCTGTGAAGCAAGTGGCGGGTTCCCAATCATGCAGAGCATCGACCTGTGCCTGTGTCAGGCCTTCGCGCAAGGCGATGGGCGCGTGCTGATCGGCTTCATAGCTTGCGCCATTGACGAAGGCGACGCGCATGATGACCATTTCGCGCATGTCGCCTTCGAGTTTGCACTTCTGGCGAATGGCCGTGAGATAGGTCAGCCAGCCTTCAGCCACAGGCGCGCTATTGAGCAGCATTTTATACAGATGCAGGAGCGAGCCGCGTTCGCGGATGATGCGCTCAGCAATGGCTTTTCGCTCGGGCGAGTCAGGCTGGGCATAGGGAATGCGAGCCATGCGCTTTGTTAGCCTTTCATCGGCGCATTGATGCGCGGCATAACCTGTTCGGCCATGAGGATCATGGATTGGCGACCAAGTTCATAATCCGTCCAATCCTTGCCTGCGTAAAGCAGCTTTCCGAAGGGACCGGTCTCTTCCTGGAAGGCCAGAATCTTGTCGGCCACTTCATCCGCTGTGCCGTAAATAATGAGCTTGTCGCAGACAAAATCCAGCGTCACTTCGGAATCGGGCTGGTCGCGGTGCGTCTTGAACAATTCGATGCGCCCGTTTTTGGCGAGCTTGGTGTAAAGCGATTTATAATAGAAGTGGTAGGGGCCATTGGGGTCTGTGGCATAGGCTTTCGCGGTTGCGCGATCCTTGGCCACGAAGACGCTTTTGGCCACGCGCCAATTTGCGGGATCGGCCACACGGCCGCCGCGCTCGCAGCCCTCCACATATTTCGGCCAATGGCTTTTCACCCATTGCGGCATGAGAAAATTCGCCGAAATCGGATCCCAGCCGCGCACAGCTGCTTCCGTCACGCCTTTTGAAAAGGGCGCAACAGCTGTCACCACGATAGGTGGATGCGGTCGCTGCAGCGGCTTGGCAATAAAGCCCTGACCAATTTCTGGGAACAAAGTGCGCTCGGTCGAAATCTTCCAGTGCTTGCCTTCGAGATTGTAAGGCGGCTCGCCTTCCCAAATTGCCAGCACGGCATTGATGGCTTCGAGAAACATTTCATTTCTGTTTTTGTCGAGATTGCCGAAGACTTCCGCGTCCGACAAAAGCCCGCCAGGTGAAATGCCAAACAGAAGGCGGCCATCGAGCAAATGGTCGAGCATGGCAATCTGCGAAGCCACGGCTGCGGGATGCGCATTGGGCATATTCACCGTGCCGGTGCCAAGCTTGATGCGCTTGGTGGCCTCAGCCAGCGTCGCCATGAAGATCATACAAGAGGTAATGTTTTCGGCCTTGTCGGTGACATGTTCGCCGACATAGCCTTCCGTATAGCCGAGTTCATCAGCCAGAATAAAAGCCTCGCGGTCTTCGCGCAGACATTGACGCCAATCCTTGTTGATCGGATGGATTGGCATAGTGAAGAAACCGAGTTCCATATTCAAAACCTTCAGACTTTTTCAATGCGGCCCGAAAGGGCGGAGCGGGAGATAGCAGCAAAAGCGCGCACATTGGCGCGCATTTCTTCAATCGTGACGGGATAGGCCGCGCCACCTTGTGCGGCGCGCGCAAAGGCTTCGAGATTGTCGCGCACCGCCATATGGGGTGCATCAAAGCGTGTCTGTGGCTCGGAATCGCGCATCACGCGTGTGACATCCCAGCCTGTCGAGTTTTCGGGATGGGTGCGGTCGCGCACTTCCATCCAGCCTTGCGAACCAAAGACGGCGAAACGTCCGGCAAAGGGCGTCGTGAGAATGGCGGTAATGGAAGCTGTTGCGCCGCTTTCAAACCCGAGTGTTACGGACAAAGTATCGCCATTGCCGAAATGGGTCGCGCGTGTTGCAAGACGCGCCCATGTTTCAATAGGCTTGCCCAGCAACGAGATCGACAGATCAACGAGATGAATACCTGTCGCCGAAAGCGGTCCGACGGGTGCATGTACGGGTGAGAGGCGCCAATTATCAGCTGGTAGTTTCAGAAATTTGTTCTGACTGAAATTGCCTTCAATGGCCAGCAACGTGCCGAACTCACCGCGCTGTGCACGTTCGCGCATTTCCACAATGGCGGGCTCAAATCGCCGCTCATGGCCAATGCCCAATGTCACGCCAGCTTTTGCAATGGCAGCAAAAGCGGTTTCTGCTTCATCGGGGTCTGTGCACAGCGGCTTTTCGCAAAAGACATGTTTGCCAGCAGCGGCCGCGGCAATGATTTGAGCTGCATGTTGCTTATGTGGCGTACACAAGATGATCGCCTGCACATCCGCGGCTTCCAGCGCATCTTCGAAACGGGCGCCTGTGCGCAGGCCAAGTGTTTCAGCTGCGGCGCGCGCTTTGTCATCGGGATCAATGCCCAGAACAGGGCTGATGACAGAGCTGTCCTGCATCACGCGGGCCAGCGTTTGCCCCCACCAGCCAAGCCCGACAATCGCGGCCTTCAACATGTAGTCCTCCCTGCAAGACAAGGGAGGAGCTCGCGTTAAGCGCGGCTTCGGCGTCCCGTGCCCGTCTTTCCATCATCCCAAGGGGGCGGGGCAAATATGTCAACCAGAAAATTGACAAAGACCCGCAGCCTTGGCGGCATGCGCTTGGTCTGCCGGAAGACGACTGCAATGTCGTAAGCATGGGTTCGCGTCTGCGGCATGATCTCGATCAGCAAGCCTGAATCAAGCAGCGGTTGGGCGTAATAGCGGCCGACTTGCACGATGCCCAAACCGCTTGTCGACGCCGCAATCAACCCGTCGCCGCTGTTGAATGTCATATAGGCGGTCTCGGGAATATTGGTCTTGGCGGGAGCATCATTCAGCTGCCATTTGCGGATCTGTCCGTTGCGGGGACGGCGATAGGTGATGCATTGATGATGTGCGAGATCTGCGGCGCTCAAAGGCATGCCTTTCGCCTCGATATAACGGGGCGAGGCGACCAGCACATAATCCACCGATGCCAGTTTTCTGACTGTCAGGCTGGAGGAGGGAATGTCTCCGACCTGTATCGCGGCATCAATGTTTTCGCTCGCTAAACCAGAGATGAAATCATCCAGCACCACCTCAACGGAAATGGCCGGATAGGCAGCTGTGAAGCGTGCAAGACGCGGAATGACCCACATGCGCCCCAGCGCCGAGGGCACGGCAAAGCGCAGCGAGCCCGAGGGCGTTTTGCCACTGCGCGAGACAGCAAGCTCTGCCTGTTCGAGATCGGCCACAATGCGTTTGCAGCGCTCGTAGAAATCAAGCCCCTCTGGGGTGGGTGAGACGGAACGTGTGGTGCGATTGAGGAGCCGCACCGAGAGCTTTTGCTCGAGCCGGATAATGGTGGCCGAGACCGCCGATGTCGTGACCCCCATGGCCCGCGCGGTGGCCGAGAAAGAGCGCGTCTCGACCACGTTGAGAAACATCAAAAGCCCGTGCAGGCGGTCCATAGCCAGTGTCCGATTATCAACTTCAGCATTGAAACTCATTTGAGCACAGGGTCGGGGACAAATCCACTCCCTTGGGTCTAGGCTTGGGTCACAAGAAGAAGCCGAAAGGCGGGCCGGACGATTCTCCGGCCATAGGGAGGAGTGGCTCTGGTCTCAGGTAGGCCAGGCAACCGCATGTCCCCGCACGTAGGCATGAGATGCAGGAGCCGCTATGTCCCTCGTCCTAAAAGGCGTGATGCAAAGTCCGATCACCCCGCTGAAAGAAGATTTCAGCCCGGACCTCGCGACATTTGAAAAAATGGTCGATTTCCATGTCCGCACCGGCGCGACAGCGATTTCATGGCCCCACCATAAGGGCGAGTCACACAATCTGACGATTTCCGAGCGCAAGGCCATGGCCGAAGTTGCGATCAAAACCGTCAACAAGCGCGTGCCGATTTCCATTCACGTCTCAGCACTGGCGCTGGAAGACACTTATGAGCTCGCCCGTCACGCGCAGAAGTCTGGTGCGGATGCGATCATCGCGATCACGCCCTATTTCTGGAAATATCCGCTGGAGTCGATTTACAATCACTTCGTCAATCTCGGCACGACCTTTGACATGCCGCTGATTGCTTATAATTCGCCTGATTATCTCGATGGCATCGAGTTCACGGCAGAATTGACGGAACGCCTTCTCGAAAAGCTGCCGAACCTGATCGGCATGAAGGATGCGAGTTTCAATTCCGAACGCTTCTTCGAAATCCTGCGCGTTGCTCTGCCGATGCGTCCGGATTTTGCGATGATCGCGGGCGTTGAATATTTGCTTCCCTCCGTCTGCTTGGGCGGCAAGGGTTCTTATTCATCGGCGGGCGCCATCTGCCCGAACCTTGTCAATAATCTCTTTGCGGCTTGCGAGAGCGGCAACTGGAAGCTGGCGCGCGAGCTGCAATATAAGCTCTCGCAGCTCTGGCATTTGTTCCGCGATCAATATCCGTCTTCGCTCAAGGGCGGCATGCAGATCATGGGTCGCAACGTTGGCCCCACCCGCGCGCCTCTGCCCACAGCAAGTCCTGAACGCATCAAGCATATCGAGAAGACGCTCGCCGAACTCGGCATTCTCGACACCGAACCCCACGGCTGGTGAGCGGAAGAGAAGGGGATAAAAACATGACCAAGTTCCATTTTGGCCTCGTCCATGCGCCGCTCACGCCTTTCGTCAACGGCAAGATTGATTTCGAGACTTTTGACAAAGCGATCGACTTCCATATTGCCCAGGGCGCAGAAGGTCTGGCGATCCCGACCCATGCGGGTGAGAGCGTCAGCCTGCCGGTTGCCGAGCGCAAGGCGTTACTTGAGCGCGCGATCAAGAAAGCTGCAGGCCGCGTGCCTGTCATTGCCAATGTCAGCGAAGCGGGCACAGGCATTGCGGTTGATCTCGCCCAACATGCAAAAGCCGCTGGTGCGGCGGCTGTTATGGCGAGCGTTCCTTATTACTGGACGCCGCCAGATTCCATGTTGATCGAACATTTTGCGGCCATTGCAGAGGCGGCCTCGCTGCCGACCTATCTCTACAATTCACCGCACGAGATGAACAATGTGAAGATCAAGACGCCGGTCGTCATGGCGCTGATCGCAAAGTCTTCGTATATTGCGGGCCTCATCGACGTGTCGATGGACTGGCAGTTCATGATCGAAGTCATTGCCGATGCGTCACGCGTGAAGCCGGATTTCCAGCTGGTCGCCGGCACGGAATATATGATTTCGGCGCATGCAACAGGGGCAACCGGCTTTTTGGCGCCCACCGCCATTGTCGCGCCGCAGCTCATGAAGAAGCTTTATGAGCATGTGTGCAAAGAGAAATACAAAGAAGCGCATGATCTGCAGGTCGATGCAGCCTTCCTTTATCGCTTGTTCGATAAGCACGGCGCAGCAGGCCTCAAGGTCGGTGCCAAGCTTATGGCGCGCGATTGCGGTCAGGCTCGTCCGCCGCTCCCCATCATGGATGGTGTGGTGGTTGACGAAATTGCGCATGAGCTCACAAAAGTGAAGGCGCTCGCGACTGAAAAACGCGGCTGGTAAGGCGAGGCGATCCCATGATGCGGCTCTACACAGGCATGGAATCCGGCAATAGCTGGAAAGTGCGCATTCTACTTGAGCAGCTCGAAATTCCCTATGAGAAGGTCTATGTCGACCTTCTCACTTGGGAGCACAAGAAGAAGGAGTTTATCGCCAACATCAATCCGCGCGGGCAAGTGCCCGTGCTGGAAGATGGCGAGAACCGCTTCTGGGATTCGACCGCTTGCATGGTCTATCTCGCGCGCAAGATGAACCGCACCGATTGGCTGCCGCTGGAAGCTGATAAGATGGCGGATGTCATGCATTGGATTGCGCTCGCTCATTGCGAGATTCACTTCGGCCTTCAATACGGCCGTCGTGGGGTGATGCGTGATCGCTGGGTGATCGGCAATGGCTCCAACTTGCCCGAATACCAGAAGTTCGGTCGCGGTGCGATGAACACGATGGAGACACGTCTGTCGAAACAGGATTGGCTGTCGGGCGACCACATCACCATCGCTGATATTGCCTGCTTCCCTTATGTGTTGAACTCACCAGAAGCGGGCATTCCGCATGATGAGTTTCCGGGCATCCGCCGTTGGCTTGATCGCTGTCTGGCCATGCCGCGTTGGGCCGAGCCGCCGCGTGCACCCACACGCGATTATCCCGACATGCCAGCGGATGCAGGCTAAGGACGGCGCGCATGCAGGCGGGCACGCAGAGCAAGGAAAAAAGCGGGTGGGCTTGGCAAAAGTCTCTGCCGCTCCTTGGTGTGTCCATGGGTATTTTGCTGATCATCGGCCCGTTTATGGCGGGCCTTGTGCGCTCGCTCTTGCTTTGGGTGGCTGACGATCCGCAAGTCTCGCTCGCCAATTACGCCTGGCTCTTCACGGACCGGCGCATACAGACAGCAGCAATCAATTCTCTGATTTGCGGCACGGGCGCGATGAGCATCTCGCTGGTGCTGGGCACGTCGCTTGCGTGGATTGTCAGCCGCACCAATGTGCCGGGACGTGAGATTTTCAAAACGCTCAATCTCATCCCCTTCTTCTTCTCGCCCTATGTCGGCGCGATCGGCTGGATTTTTCTCGTCGCGCCTTACAGCGGCTTGATGCAGACCACGACTGCCACGCTTTTCGGTGGCCCCGTTGAAGGCCCGAATATTTATTCGCTGGCGGGCGTGATCTGGATTCTCTCGCTCTTCTACACGCCTTATGTTTATCTTTTCGTCATTTCGCCTTTGCAGCGCATGGATGCAGCTTTTGAAGATGCCGCGCGCGTGCACGGCGCGGGTTTCTGGACAACGGTGCGGCTGATCACTTTGCCGCTCTTGCAGCCGGGGCTTCTCTCTGCGGCCTTGATTGTCTTTGTCACCAGTGCGGGCCTGTTCGATGTGCCGCTCGCACTGACCGCGACCAAAGGCATCCGCACCATGCCCACAGAAGTCTTTGCGCTGGTGCGCTATCCAAGCGATTTGGGTCGTGCAGCTGCCTTCGGTATTTTCATCACCGCAGTGACGGTGGCTTTGACTTTGTGGCAGCGCGCGCATCTGGCCAAGCGTCGCTACGAGATTGTGTCGGGCAAAGGCTATAAGCCGCGCGTGATTGAATTGCGCCGCTCTGGAAAAATCATCGCGCTGACCATCGAGATCATCTTCCTGCTGACCAGTGTTGTTCTACCTGTGCTGGCGCTCATTCTTGTGGCTCTGTCACCGCTGTGGACTGGCAAGTTTAATCCTGCCAATGCGACGCTCGCCAATTTCAACTACGTGCTCTTTGAATATAGCCTGACGCGCCAAGCGATCATGAATTCGCTCTTTTTGGCTGTGACAGGCGCAACCATCGGTGTGATGATCTCCGGTTTGCAGAGCTATTATCTGGTGCGCGTGCGTTCCGTATTCAAGAGCTTCGTGGATGCGCTGCTTGCCTTGCCGCTGGGTATTCCGGGCATTGTGCTTTCGCTTTTCTTCCTGATTTTTGCGATCCGCACGCCGCTCTATGGCACACTAGCTATTCTGCTCATCGCCTATATTGCACGCTTCTTCCCCTTTGCGACGCGCACCATTACGGCCATGCTGTCAGCCATTCATCCGGAGCTGGAAGAAAGCGCACGGGCCAATGGCGCATCTTGGGGTCAGACCATGCGGATGATCTTGCTGCCATTGCTGCGCCCGGCGCTGATCGCTGCTTGGATCATGCTCTTCATCATTTTCATTCGGGAATTGGGCGCCAGTATTCTGCTCTATGCCAGTGGCACGGAAACGATCTCCATCGCGATGCTGCTCCTGTCTGAAAATTCGGTCGGTTATGTTGCAGCCCTTGCTCTCATCCAGCTGGTGCTGCTGCTGATCGGCTTCTCACTCTTCAGATTGACCCGGGCGCCCGTGGTCCAATAGGCTTTTCCAAAACAAGGGGGATGCGCGTGCAAGGGCAGGGACAGCCGGAAAGTTTCGTCACCATTTCAGGTGTGACGAAGAAATTCGGCGACTTCACAGCTTTGGATGCTTTGTCGTTCTCGGTGCGCGAGGGTGGAACGCTCGCGCTGCTGGGGCCATCCGGCTGTGGCAAAACTACCATGCTGCGCTGCTTGGCCGGATTGGAAACGCCCGAAAGCGGTTTCATTTCGATTGCCGGCAAAGTCGTGTTCGACAGTGCCAAGGGCATCAATCTCAATCCGGAAGAGCGCGGGCTCGGCGTCGTGTTTCAATCCTATGCGGTCTGGCCGCATATGTCGGTTGTCGAAAATGTCGAGTTTCCTTTGCGTGTGCGCGGCATCTCGAAGGAGGAGCGCCGCGCGCGGGCGATGGAAATTCTGGAGATTGTCGGGCTTGGCCAATATGCGCAGCGCTCGGCGACGCAATTGTCGGGCGGGCAACAACAGCGTGTAGCACTGGCGCGTGCGCTTGTTCATAAGCCTGCACTCGTCTTGTTTGATGAAGCCTTGTCCAATCTCGATGCTGCTTTGCGCGAACATATGCGGCTTGAATTAAAAGCTTTGCAAGACAAGCTCGGTTTTACCGCGCTTTATGTGACGCATGATCAGGGTGAAGCGCTGGGTCTGGCCGAGACCATTATTCTCATGAATGCAGGGCGCATTGATACATCGGGTCTGGCGCGTGATGTCTTCATGAACCACCGCACTTCTTTTGCGGCGCTCTTCTTTGGTCTCAATGTCATTGAAGCGGACAAGCTGCCCGGCATGACGGGCACGAAATTCATCGGCTTCCAGCGCGAACATGCGCATCTGTCATCTGTCACAGATAGCGCGGCGCAGAATGGTGATCTCATTGTGCCGGGCCGCATTGCCACGCGCTCGTTCCAAGGGCTTGTGGATGAATATGCTATTGATCTGGCGGAAGGGGTCTCGATCCGTGTGTTGGACGGGCAGGGGCAATTTTCGCCGGGTGATCAGGTTCATGTGAGGATCAAAGCCGGAAATCTTTTCCGGCTCAATGATTGATAGGGGAGGCAGAAATGACATTCGTGCGTCACGCCCTAAGTGCTTCTTTTGCTCTGATGCTGTCGGCCGTTCAGGTCGTGGCGCAAGAGATTCCGGCAGCCAAAGGCCTGTCGGATGCGGATCGATCCGAATTGATGCAGATGATTGAAGCGGCCAAAAAAGAAGGCTCACTCAATTATTCTGACACGATCATCCAGCCGACCACCAATGATGTACTGGTCGCAGCTTTCCGCACTTATTACGGATTGCCGATATCTTTTCCGGTGAATTACACGCTGCTCACCAGTGGCGCGATGATCACGCGCGTTGAACAAGAGCTCGCAGCCAATCGCATTACCTTCGATGTGGCAGCTATTGGTTCGCCGACATGGACATTCGAGCGCCAGAAGAGCGACGCTTTCATGAATTACAAGTCGAAGCAATATGCTTTCTATCAGGATGCGATCAAACAGGGCCTCGGCATTGATGGCTATTTTGTTTTGAATGGCGGCTATGCGCAGATCCCGATCTGGAACACCGAAATTCTCGACTTTAAAGGCAAGAGTTACAAAGAAGCACTTGCCGCCTCTACCCCCGGTCGTTTCTCGATTGGCGATGTGGTGCAATCAGAATCGCATCTGACGACCTATGCAGGCTTGCGTCAGGTTTTGGATGTCGATTTCTTCAAGGAAATGGCGAAGAAAAAACCGACCTTTGTGGGTCGTTCTGAGCAATCCGCGCAGCGCATTCTCACGGGCCAAGACGTGATGGCTTTTGGGGGTAATCCCTCGCGCGTGCATCAGTCCAACCAGAAGGGCGCCAAGCTGAAGATCCTTTATCCGGAAGAAGGTTTTACCTTCTTGCCGCAATTGACCTTCATTCTTGCCAAGGCGCCGCACCCCAATGCGGCCAAGCTCTGGATGGATTTTATTCTGTCTGATGCAGGCCAAAAAATTCTGGCGGACAAGGAAGCTTTGATTTCCGCGCGCGCCGGTTTTCAATCACCGATCCCCGATATCGCACCCAATTTTGCGTCGCTGAAAATTATCAAGGTTGACTGGGAGAAAATGTCCGCTCAGCAATTGATGAAATATCGCGACGAATGGGTTTCCATCTTTAACCCGTGAGGGCATGACATTGGCTAAGCAAGTCGTAATCGTTACAGGCGCGTCTTATGGTGTGGGAGCAGCTATTGCTGGCGCGCTCGGGCGCGATGGCTGGCATGTCGCCTGCACGGCGACAAAGGCAGGTAATTGCCAAGAGACGGTTTCGGGTATTGTCGCAGCAGGTGGCCAGGCCTCAGCGCATGCGCTGGACTTGCGTGCGCAGGAATCGATTGACGCTTTGTTGGCAGAGGTTTCTGCTGCGCATGGTTTGGTGACGGGCCTCGTCAACAATGCCGGCGTCAATCTGCGTCGTGACGCGGTTGATGTCTCGCGCGCTGATTGGGAAGGAGTGATGCTCGCCAATCTGACGGGCACATTTTTTATGACGCAAGCTGTCGGCCGCGCTTTGATCAAGGCCAAGCAGCCCGGAGCCATTGTAACCATTTCATCTAGTCACGGCCTGCTGGGCGCGGCCCAGCGCTCGACTTATGGCATTTCCAAAGGCGGTCTCATTCAAATGGTGCGCATGCTGGCCGTTGAATGGGGTCCCCATTCCATCAGTTTGAATGCGGTTGCGCCGGGTCGGCTGCTCACGGATTCGCCTTCACGCGCGGGTTCTGGGTCTGATGCGGCCTACATGGCTAATATGCTGTCCAAAATTCCGCTTGGTCGCTTCGCCGATATTGATCATATCGCGGCACTTTGCGCGTTGTTGCTTGGGCATAACGGCGCTTCGATTACCGGCCAGGTGATCCCGGTGGATGGGGGCCTGAGTGCACAATGAAAAACGGCGGCCTGGTTGCCGCCGTTTTTGTTTTTAGAAAGTGCCCGGTTTATCTGGAATAATTTTGAACGAGCGTTTGGCGCCAGGAAACCAAGTTGAAAAAATCTTGTCAGCTTCACCTGAGGTTTCAAGCTCGATTAAGGCCTCATTCACAAAAGCCTTGAAGCGCGGCTCGTTCTTCGGAATACCAAAGCCAGATGTGCGTGGCCCGACATAATCCGCCACCAACATGAAATCGTCAGGCTTTGGATCGTTTTGTGCCATGGACAGCAGCAAGACCTCATCTGCCAAAAATGACATGGCGCGCTTTTCTTTCACGGCTTGGAAGCATAGCGCATAATTGTCGTAGTTGACGAGCTGGATTGTTGGCACGGCGGCTTTTAGCTCATCATCGACGCTTGCGCCCTTGTTCAATGCGAGTGTATTTCCAGCGCGCTGGTTCATAGACGTGATGCCAGAATCCTTACGCACAATAATCTTGTGTGGGGAATCGAGGTAGGCATAGCTGAAATCAATCGATTTAGCGCGCTCGGCTGTACGGCTCATGCCAACTGCCACCAGCTGCGCCTTGCCCTCCTGTAAGAAGGTGATGCGATCCTGATTGCGCAGTGTCACTTGCTGGATTTTGACGCCTAGTTTTGTGGCGACCCGTTTCGCGAGATCTACATCGTAGCCTGTCGATTCTGCTTCGCCCGATTTGCGCGCGCTAAAGGGGGGAGAGGAATCAGTCACGCCTACCAGTAAGACGCCATCCGTTTTGATCTTGTCGAGCAGGTCCGCTTGCGCAGGCGCAAGGCTCAAGAGTAAGGTAAGTCCAATGGTTGTTGTTGTGATTGTGCTGCTTATATTGCGCATCATTTATCCTCCCGTTTTAATCGCATCGTGCTGGCTGACCCGGTTTTTTGTCAATATCTTATTCTTATTGAATGAAGAGTGACGCTATTCAGCCCGGACAGCCACGATATGTTTTTGCCCGTGTAGTAATCTGCAATAGGTTGCGATTGGTCCTGGGCTGCTGTGCAAAAAAGAAAGCATGCGTTAAGCAGCCAGTGCAGCCGAGCGCATTTTGCGCATGAGCTTCCTCCCTAATTTTTTTATTGAGACCAGACCCCTTCGGTCTTTTCTGTTGCGCAAGGGCCAGGAGCTTTGCATCCCTCAGATAAGGGACGTTTCTGCGAGACTTTTTTTGCTTTGTTTTTAATTCACCCGGGTTACATTCATGACTTCATTGTCACAAGAAAGGACACCTTTATTTAGATTGTCGACCACCATTTTTTCTTAGGCGAAATATCAAATTATCAACTAATTTCAATTAGATATAAGTTCCCGTCTTCTATTTCTTCGGCGTGGCATCCATTGCTTGGATTACGGATAAGGTGAGGGGGCGCCATCACCTATGAAGTTGGCATTGTCGCTTGCTATACGAGCTATATGGGCATCGACCGGCCGTAGTGATTTTGCAGAATGCCTTCAATTGGGAGCATAGCGTGGGCAATCAGATCCTCTATTCCTTGGCCAGCTAAAACCTGGCCTCTCTTGCGCGGGATTTCCTTCAGGCGCTTCACCAAAACCCGATGCACGCGCAGCTTGGTTGCTGGGCTGGGCACGGCGAAGATGGTTCGGGTTTCGCTGCCCTAGAGGGCACGATCACTTTCAGCCTTAAGTCTTTGACAGAAGCGTTCGGTAGAAGTGGTAGCGCCTCCCCGCAACCAAATCCTACAAATGCACATATCAAAACGCCCCGATGCAGAAATGCACGGGGCGTTTTTTTGTTTGCGCGCCGCCGCACAAGCTAAGAGTGTTGTCGAGTGCGCCATGGGGCTTGAGATCTAAGCCTTATCCAGTGAGGTTCGGCTTTGATAGGTTTTCAATGAACATCGTGAAGGCCCGGCGCCCATCGTAGTTGTGCATCCGCACCTAGACTTGGTGCAAATTGGCAATCTCTGGCGTGATGTAAAGGCCCATAAAATCTTGAGAAGAGCTGCCAGATTCAACTGGCTATTATGTCGAGCGGCGGCAAGCTCATTCAGCTATCTGAAAAAGTCGTGCAGCATGCAGCCAAGCAATTCGACAGAGATGATATTCCGGGCGGGAAGCACCCCGATGGCTGGCCGTCTTTACTGGCGCATTTGGATCAGGTTGATCCGGGTTACAAAGATTAAGCGATCAGTTCAGTCACTTGCTGCGATCTGAGCTTGATACGCCAGTGATAATAGAGGCCTTCTCGATGATTTCTGCAGGGATCTTATATAATTCGTCGATCCGCTGGTTGATCTCCTCACCTTGTGAGGGAGAAAAAAGTTCAATATTGCGACGAGACGCTTCTTGTTTGAGTTCGTTGTCACTCATAGCATTTTGGAATGCCGCACGATGAGATGCGGCAATCTCTTTTGGAAGCTGCGGAGGGGCAACAAATGGACGCCCAAGTTCAGGAGCCATAAAAATCAGTTTCATGATTTGGCGCTGTTCGTCATTTTTGGCGAAGTCATGTACTAATGGAACCGATTGCAGTGTCGGGTGCCGTTCTTTTCCGATTTGCAAGAGAATAGTTGCTGATCCATCTGTCATCCAGTTTGGCCGCGCACCCACAAGGCTCGATAGGTTTACACTAGGAATTCCCTCGATCTCTCCGCGCTCCATAGCGAGCAACATTTCATTCGTGCCCGGATATCCGGTAACCAGTTTGAACTTTGTCCCAATGAGATTGTTCAAAACATTTGCGAAGACGGTTGAGCCCGAAGTTGGGCCAGCTGTGCCAACAATCATTTCCTGCGAAAAGATCTGGTCAAATTTTTTGATCTTTGACCCTTTCCATCCAACGATGACTGCAACCTCTGCATTCATATTGCCGATCCAGATGAAATTTCGAGGATCAAACTGAACACCCTGACTTTTCAAAAGGTGTCCAACAGCATTTGAACCATCAATGGCGCCGATCGTCAGGCCATCCTTTTGCGCAACACTGTAAATATAATTAGCGACCTGTAATGTACCTGCGCCCGGCATGTTTTTGACGACGACTTGAGGAGCGCCAGGCAGATGTTTGCCATAATAGGGCGCAAGAAAGCGCGAGTAGATATCATATCCGCCACCAACGCCGCCCACCATGATCGTGACTGTTTTGCCAGCATAGTCTTGGGCGCGTACTGCTGAAACGAACGGAATTGACAGCAGTGCTGCGCCAATCTGAAGAGCTGTGAGGAGGCGAAGGGCTCGGTTCATGATTGAGCTCCATGAGCATTTTCGGTCAGTTCGATTTCGTGCCCATCGAGATCCAGTATGAACGCAAATTTGTTGATGCTGTTGGGCCGATTATTCTGGGGCGCTGTTTTTGAAAGACCGCCCGCCTTGATAGCGCGATCATGGACAGCCTCAATATTTTCAACAGCAAGCGCAAAATGGAAGCCGCGATTGTCTCCTAAGACAGGCGTTTTGTGCCGAAATTGATAGAGCTCAATTGAGACATCGTCTTGCTCGTCATGATAGCCAAGATAGGCTGCAATATCATTTCGGATCGGATTTTCGCGGACGCGTAAGACCTTCATGCCGAAAACAGACTGATAAAACCGTGACGATTTGTCGAGGTTGGCCACCTCCAGTGCAAGGTGGCGAATACGAAAAGCGCGTCCGGAAAAGACCTTTTCTGCTTTGTCTGATGGCGTTTCACCCATGACATTTCCCCAATTCATACCTTGCAGATGGACTAAAGTGAAAAATGCTTTTGAAGGAATTGCATGGCTTTGGCCCATGAATCTTCACTGGCTTGCGCATGATAACGCGGGTGATTGAAATTCATAAAAGCATGACCGGCGCCATTGTAACGATGGAAAGAATAAATCTTGCCGTGCTCCTTCAATCGAGCTTCAAACTTGTCATTATCTTCCGGTGAGGGATTTTTATCGTCATTGCCAAAGAAGCCGATGATCGGGCATTTGATCTTTTCAAGACTGTCATAAGGTGAAGGCAATGTTCCGCTTTGGCGGAATGAGCCACCACCATACCAGATACAGGCACCCGCCCACAGATCAGCATTGGCGCTCGCACCAACCCAGGCTGCGCGCCCGCCTTGGCAATGGCCCATTAAAGCAATTTTTTGAGGGTCAATCTTTTGCTCGCGCACAAGCCAGTCGTAAGATGCCTGAAAATCGGCTGCGAATTGTTCATCACGCAAATAATCGCGGCGATGCTCAAGGTCCATGCGCTCCGGCATGACGTGGTAATGATTGGGCGCAATGGCCGCGTATCCGGCTTGGGCAAGATCATCAAGGATTGCATGGGTCGAGGGGTCAAAACCATTATGGTTGAAGGAAACAACCACGCCGGCTTTGGCTGGATTGGTGGGGAGAGCGATCAGGGCGCTCGTCTGAACTGGGCCAATCTTGAAATCAATTACATGCGCCATGTTTCATCCCCTATTGTCATGAGTTCTTGGTTGTTGGCAGCAAGCTGCTGACTTCTGCAGCCAAGGCCAATGAGGCTGTCAGCCCGGGAGAGTCGATCCCGAAAAGATCGATCAGGAGAGCCCCATCTATTTCTGTGCGATCAATGCGAAAATCTGTTTCGTTCGTTTTGCCCGTGCCAATTTTGGCGCGAATGCCAACCCAGCCCGGAGCCAGATCTCCATCTTGTAGGCCGGGCCAGAAATGACGAATCTTTTCATAAAAGGGCTCGATGCGACGTTCGTCGACTTGATAGTCAATCTCATCGATCCATTCTGAATCCGGGCCAAAGCGCAATTGTCCACCAAGGTCGAGACTCGCATGAACGCCGTGGGGTGTGGGATAGACAAGATGTTTAAAGGGCGATGGTCGCGTCAACACGCAATAGGTCCCTTTGGCGAGAAGCCGTGGGGGAATGCTCTCATGCGGGCGTCCAAGAATGGCGCGTGCCGCAAGGGGTGCGTTGAGGCCGGCTGCATTGATGAGCTTGCGGCAGCTAATTTCTGTTTGGGCTGCATCATCAATTTGCAGGATGATCTTTCCATCTTTGACATGGCCGCTACGCACGGGCGAGGCGAGCGCGAGTGACCCGCGATGATCTTCGATATCGCCTAGCAGCGCATCCATATAGGCATGCACATCGATAATCCCTGACGTAGGTGACCAGAGCGCCGCAGAGCAGAGAACCTCAGGCTCTAGATGAAGCACCTCTTGCGCGCTCAAAAGATGGAGGTCTTCCATCCCGAGTGCACGGGCTTTGGCTTGCAATTTGCGCAATTGATCAATGCCGGCCTCGCCCATCTGCACATCTGACGTAATCAGTTTGCCGATTTGCTTGTGGGGAATTTGATGGTCAGAACTATAGGCGTAGAGACGTTTCTTCCCCTCAATGCAAAGGCGCCCCTTCAAACTGCCGGCTGGATAATTGATCCCGGCATGAATGACGGTCGTGTTGCGTGAGCTCGCGTGCAGACCTTTTTGCTTTTCAGCTTCAAGGACGACGACTTCACACCCTGCCAGAGCCAGTTCTCTCGCAATAGCCAGCCCAACGACGCCTGCGCCGACCACGATACATTCGGTCTCATACATCCCCGACCCCAGATTTTTCTTTTTGTCGTATCTGTGCGTTGCAAAAGAGTTCTTAGCCAACAGATTTGACGAAGTTTTTTATTCTGTCAAAGTAATTAGGCGAATAAACGCGCGCTATCATTAGCCCGGACGCTCATAAGAAAAATTCGTCACGGGAGCCTCTGGGAGGAAATCGTCATGTCGCTCTTTGGCGTGCTGAAACTTTTCCGATGCCCAATTTGTCTTTACCTCGGGCTGATCCTTGGGATTGGCGCCGGCGTAACGTCTTCCAGAGCGCAAACTATCGGCGATTTCTACAAGAACACTCCGATCAAAATGATCATTCGATCCGAAGCGGGCGGCACATATGATGTGTACTCTCGTATTCTCAGCCGGCACATCAATCGCTTTATTCAGGGCCAGCCGACAATGATCAATATCAATATGCCTGGCGGGGGTGGAATTATTGCTGCCAATTATGTTGGCATGACGGCACCGCGTGACGGTTCGATTATGAGCATGATTGGTTTAGGACTTCCCGTCGATCAGGCTTTGGGCTTGAACAAGAGCCTGCGCATTGATCTGCGTGACTTGAACTGGATCGGCAGTATCAGTTCATCGAACCAAATTTTGGTGACTTGGCGCACGTCCAAAGTCAGTTCTCTGGAAAAAGCAAAAGAGATTGAAAGTCAGATTGGCTCAACGGGTGCAGGCTCTGTCTCGCAGCAATATCCAGCCTTTTATAATGCTTTCCTGAAAACCAAGTTCAAAGTGATCTACGGTTACGCGGGCACCAACCAACTCAATCTGGCGATGGAGCGAGGCGAGATTGATGGATCTGGTAGCACCAGCTGGGCGCAATATGTCATGGAGGCGCCCCGTCTTGTGCGAGAAAAATTGATTGTGCCAATCATTCAGGTTGGTCTGAAGAAAGAGCCGGATTTGCAACATGTGCCGCTGCTGCTCGACCTTGCCAAAAGTGAAGAAGAGAAGGCCGCATTCCGTTTCTTGTCGAATTCAGTCAATTTCGGCCGTCCTATGGCCACAACGCCGCAGGTGCCCGCAGATCGCCTTGCTGTTTTGCGTGAGGCTTTTGCAAAGACAATGGTCGACGAGGCTTTTATTGAGGATGTGAAACGCTCAGGTGGCGAGGTGCGCTGGATGCCGGCTGATGAGCTCACGGAACTTGTTAAAGAGCTTACAGCCACAAGCGAGCCGCTCAAAGCACGGTTGCGGACGGTGTTCGGCCAATGAAGAAATGGCAAGATCAGATCGGAGAGGCTGATCTATTCTTGCAAAGCTGATTTGACGCGTTCAACAACGGATGGTGAGGCTTTGGCGGCCTGAGCTAAAATGTCATCAATCTGTTCGCCCGTGACCAGTTCCACATCAAGCTGTCGTGCCTTGGCCTCGTTGAGAAGAAGCGGATCATTCATGGCCGCGGCAAAAGCTTTGCGCAGAGCATCGCGACGGTCTTTTGGAATGTCTGGTGATGTGAAGAAGGGGCGTCCCAAGGATTCGCGCGCTAGAATGAAATCAAGCGCTGTTTTGTCGGTCTCATTTTTCACCAAGTCCTGAATACTCGGGACCTCGGGCAAGGGCTCGAACTTGCCTGAAGCTGTGTGAAATAGAATGTTGATCGTCTTGTTTTCAATCCAGTGCCGATGGATTGTGTTCAGAGCTCCGAAAGACCAGTAGGCAATGCCGTCCAATTCACCGCGTTCAACCGCGAGGGCAGCTTCGGATGTTCCCTTATAACCTTTGACCACTTTAAACTTTGTGCCTGCAAGACTGTTGAAAGCAACAGGCATGATTTCTGAATCAGCGCCGGCACCTGTGCCCGGCGTCAGCAATTCTCGCTTCTGGAGATCGGCGAAGCTGCTAACGCCCGAGCGCGTGGATGCAAATGCCACCGAGATTTCGCGGTTCATGCTGCCGAGCCAATTGAATTTGAGCGGGTCGATATTGATGTCGGCGCGCCCAAGTACGGATTCAAACGGCAGGCCTCTGCTCACCGTGCCGATCGTCGCGCCATCTTTGGGCGCCACGCGATAGATATATTCGGCTGTTCGCAAGCCCCCTGCACCGATCAGATTGCGTGGCACAAAAGCCGGGCGGCCTGGAATATGTCGACCCATATGTACAATCAGCAAGCGTGCATAAATGTCATAGCCGGAGCCGGGATTGGTCGCGATCACGACATTGATTTGTCGATCCTTATAAAACTCATCGACACTTTGGGCTTGGCTGCTGCCGCTGATGATCAGGCTGAGAAGAAACAGAGTCCTTGCGCTTATCATCACAGATCAATTCTGCGCGCCAGCGACTGACTGGCGCGCTTTCTCGATCACATCGGGTGCGCTTGCGAAGAGATCCGCAATCAGTTTGGTCATCTCTTCGCCAAAGGTTGGGTCGCTCTCAAGGCGTGCTTGCTTCAGATCCGCCAGATAGGCGGGGTCTTGAGTCGTCTGTCGAAAGGCTGTGCGCAAATAGGCAACACGATCTGCGGGGACACCGGGGGGTGCAGCAAAGGGAAAGGCCAGAAGATTGCGCGAGAAGAGCAGGGACAGAACCTGACGGTCGGCTTCATTTTTCGCATAATCAAGTGCCATCGGTACATTCTGAAGAGCGGGATGTTTTTTCATTGCGAGTTGGGCGAGAAAGCGAACCTTGTTTTGTTCCCACCAAAGATGATGAGTGCCGGTGAAATTGCTGTAGGAGGTCGAGGCAATGCCTTGCGTCTCGCCGCGCTCCACTGACAGCATGAGTTCGGGGCCGCCGGCATAGCCGGGAACCACTTTGAATTTGGTGCCCAGAATCGCATTCATGGCATAGGGAAAAATGATGCTATCTGCGCCCGGGCCTGTTGCTGGCACAATCATTTCTCGCGCCATCGTATCTTCAAACGTTTTGAACGGCGTGTCGTGCCATGTCCAAACAAGACTCACTTCTGATGCGGTGCTGCCAATCCAGTTGAATTTGAGGGAATCATATTGGATCCCTTTGGAATCAAGCAGGGGCTGAATCGGAAAGCCGCGCGCGAATGTGCCAAACGTTGTGCCATCCTTGGGCGCCACATTGTAAAGCCAATTGGTTGGAACGAGGCCGCCAGCACCAACCATATTTTGCACAATGACTTGCAGCGCGCCCGTCATATATTTGGGCATGTGGCGCGCAAGAATGCGACCATAGGAATCATAGGTTGCGCTGGGAGTGGTGCCGACGATCAGTTTGAGCGTTTGTGTTTTGTAAAATGTCTCGGCAGATTGCGCCTGAGCCTGTGAGCTCGTGGCAAGCATCGTGAGCGCACAGATGGCTGATAGGGTTGCTCCATGCTTCATGCGCTTGCGCTCCTAGATTTGTATCATCTCGCCTCAGACAGCCAAGGCTGCCTTCACATAATCAGGGGTGAAGGGAATTTTGCGCAGCCGAACGCCCGTTGCATCAAAGACGGCGTTGCCCATGGCCGCAGGCACAAGGCCGAGAGCCATTTCAGCAGCGCCTGAAGGCGCAGCCTCTGGCCGTTCAATGAGATGAACTGTGATGCGTGGTGGCACATGCTGCATATGTAAGACCGGATAAGAATTCCAATCGAGACTTGTCACCATATTCCGGTCCCAAGTGAGTTCCTCGACAGTGGTGCGCCCGGTTCCATAGACGAGCTGTCGTTCAATCACATGACGCAAGGTTTCTGGATTGATGATGAGGCCCACATCATGGGCGCAAATGAGATGTGTGGGTTCTACAACGCCCGTCTTTCGATGAACGCGGACTTCCGCAACCACCGCGATAAATGTGTCGAAATGGCGCCGATAGGCAATGCCGCGTCCTTCAACAATATCACTGCTAGTATCAAGATCTCTGCGCGGCGAGACGCGCTTCTGCCATCCTGCTTTTTCAGCCGCGATACGCACGGCCTCTTTGTCACGCGGGTGGGTGAGATAGCGCAGCCGGAAATCAACCGGGTCCATATTCACCGCAGCTGCAATTTCATCCATGAAACATTCGCTGCCAAACAGGATCGGAGGACCATAGGGATCACGCAAATGGGTCGACCGCAGGGGTGAGGCGCGATCCATCAAAGGGCCGACGGTCTCCCAACCCACGCGGTTATGCGCGAATGTGTAGGAGGCGAAGGGAATATTGAAAGAATTTTTCGGCTCGAGCTTGGCGCCCAGCAATTGACCAGCAAGTGTGCCAGAGGCGCGGCCTTCATTGGTCGCAAGATTCTCGCGCGAAAACCCGCGCGAAATGAGCTCATAGGCAATGACATCGCCTTTTTCATCAATGCCAGCTTGACAGAAATTGACGGAAGCCGTCCCCTTCGGGTCCCATCCGAGGCTTTCTTCGCGCATCCATTGCACGCGCACGGGCTTGCCCAAAGCTTTCGACAGGACTGCCGCATCGGCTGTTGCATCCCCCTGATCATTGCGGCCGTAGGAACCTGTGCCAAACATCCAGATCACATGCACGCTGTCGCGTGGAATGTTCAGAAGATCAGCAATGCCATCGGCGGCATAATGGGGCTTTTGTGTTGACGTATAGATGGTAGCCCCATCAGCGCGCACATCTGCAACCGCACAGCCCGGGCCCATGCTGGCGTGCGAATGGGTTGGATATTCATATTCGCCCGAGATGACGCGTGTCGCTTTCGCCAAGCCCTCTTCAAGCTTGCCATTTTCTCGCTCAATCGTGCGTTGGGTGACTTTGGCTTTGCGAATATGCGCATGCACTTCTTTATGAGTTGGGAAATTTGGCTCTGACTGCGACCATGTGACTTTGAGGGCGCGCAGTGCGCGAACCGCATCCCATTCCTTTGGTGCGACAACCGCCAGAAAATCCTTGATGTGAACAATTTTTGCGCCTGCAATGTGTCGAATGGATTGCTCATCCACACTGAACGGCACGGCGCCTGCAACAGCGGTGCGCACCATGCGTGCATGCAGCATGCCGGGCAGGCGCACATCACCAGGAAAATCCTGCTCGCCGAAAACTTTTTTCGCCAGATCTGGCCGCTTTGGCGATTGGCCGATGATTTTATATTCCTTATAATTCTTCAGCGGGGCATCTGTGGCAATATCATGAGGGTTTCCCCACTGGCCATTCCAGCGCACATTGGTTTGAAAAGATTTCCCACCGATGATCTGGGCATAAGTGATGCGCTTGGCTGGATTGTTGCGCAGTGAAATGACGCCCGCCTGCACCACAAGATCTGCCGGTGCAACACGCAGCTTTTTAGCAGCCTCCTCGACCAGAATTTGTCGCGCAAGGGCAGCAGCCTTCATCAAGGATGTGCCGCGGCGTGATACGCCTTGCGCGCCACTGGCGCCGCCCATGTTCAATGTTTGCCGCGTATCGCCCATGATCATGCGCACGGACGAGAGCGGCACGTCGAGTTCTTCTGCAACCATTTGTGCAATGGAAGTTTCGAGACCTTGGCCGCCATCAATGGCGCCATAAAACACATCAACCTTGCCGTTCTTGTCGATGGACAGATAGGCATCAAGCTGATCAGCAGAAAGTTTCGGATTGTTGGGCGAAAGAGGTGACGGCTTGGCCGCCTGTGCCCAAACGTCTGGGCTCGCGAGCCCGATGATAAAAGCGCCAGATGACGAAAGAAATGTGCGGCGTGAGAGATCGAGAGTGCCCATCGTCTGATCTCCTCAAGCTTGCTTGGCAGCGCGCAAAACAGCGCGCACTGCGGCATTGTGGGTGCCGCACCGACAGATGAGATCGCTGAAGGCTTCACGAACCTGCGCTTCTGTCGGTTTTGGATTGCGCTTCAGCAAAGCGGCGCCCTCCATCATCCAGCCATTGATGCAATAGCCGCATTGGTTCACCTGCTCTTCAATCCATGCGGCCTGCAGAGGATGGGGTTTTTGGCGATTGCCTAAACCATGCAGCGTCGTGATTTTGGAATTGCCAACAGCGCTCACCGGAAGTGAGCAGGAGCGAGTCGGCACGCCATCGACATGCACGGTGCAGGCGCCGCATTGTCCAAGCCCGCAGCCGAAGCGGGGATTGTTTAAGCCGAGATCGTCGCGCAAAGCATAGAGAAGGGGCATGTCCGGATCATCGACCGAGATGGTCTGGTGATTTCCATTGACGTTGAGCGTCATCTTCTGCGCCATGGCAGCTTCCTCCCTTGAAATCCCGCAGGATCCTTTCTTTTGGAGCATTTCATCGGAGCCCTTGCCCGGCGGATATTGACCTTTCGTCTAGGAAGGGTGCTTGCCGACTTGAGCGCGCTTGTTTTTGTGAGCACCTCCGCTAGCCTGATAGAAAAATAAAATAGGGAGGACGTGATGAGGTCTCATCTGCGATTATTTTTAGCTGGAATGGCTGTCGCACTACCCTTGCTTCCTGCTGCAGCGCAAGAAGACGCTGGCCGCGCCTATTATGCAGGCAAGACGGTGCGGATGGTTGTCGGCTCCGGCCCGGGTGGCGGCTATGATGTGTTTACGCGCATCATTGCCCCCTATTTTTCCAAAACCTTGGGCACGACGGTCGTGGTTGAAAATCGGCCCGGCGCCGGCGGCCTGACCTCGATGAATTATCTCTATACGGCGCCCCCAGATGGGCTCTCGCTTTCGCTGGCCAATGGCTCGGGTGCGGCTTTTGCGCAACTGACCAACCAGCCGGGTGTGCGCTATGACCTCACCAAATATGGTTATCTGGCCACAGTGGGCGCGCCCCCTTCCGTCTGGCTGGTGAGCCCCGACTCGCCCATCAAAACAGTCGCTGAAGCTCTGGCGCGAAAAGAAAAGTGGCGCTGGGCGGCCTCTGGTTCGACTTCAGGCCTTGCGATTGGTGCAGCCTTTACCTGCGAAGCTTTGCGCATGGATTGCCAGATTGTCGCTGGATATACGGGCAGCAATCAGGCGGCCTTTGCTCTGACGCGCGGCGAAATGGATGCACAATTCCAGGCCGAATCTTCCGCAACCCATTTCGTGCGTTCAAAAGAAGCGGCACCCATTGCCACCATGTCGCGGGTGCGTTCACGCTTCTTCCCCAATCATCCCACAATCTTCGAAGCTGTAAAACTTGATGATGATCAGGCTTGGTATTTCGACTTTTATGACAAGATCAGCAATCTGGGTCGGATTGTGATCGTCCCGCCGAATATGCCCGCCGCAAGACTGAGCTTTATGCAGGCCGCGATGAAGGAAACGCTGGCTAATCCGCAATTGATCGCTGATGGCGAACGCGCGGAGCGCATCATTGAATATCTCGATCCCGAAAGCACATTGAAAAATGCGCGCGGTGTGATTTCAGATCCCACTCCCGCCCAGCGCAAACGAGTGCAGGATATCATCGCAAAAATTCAGGACGAAGAAATCAAATGAAAATCTGCCGATTCAACCATGATCGACTCGGCATTGTATGCGGTGATGAAGTGGCCGACGTCACGCCTGCATTGGATGCAATTCCCGCCCTTCATTGGCCGGTTGCGCCCGGTGATGTGCTGATCCGCCATTGGTCCTTGATCGCACCCAGGATTGCGGCCTTGCTGCCCGCAGCTCCGCGCTTTGCTTTGGCCGGACTATCTTTGCTGAGCCCCATTACAAATCCGTCAAAGATTATTGGCATTGCGCGCAACAGGCGCAATCTGGCGAGCGAAAAAATCGATCTTGGTGAAGGTTCAGCCAATCAACGACAGGATGGCGATCCAATCCAGATGTTCATCAAAGCACCAAGCGCAATTGCGGGGCCATCAGATGGTTTTACACCGCGTTTTGAAGATCGGCGCACCGACCCCGAAGCGGAACTGACCATCATCATTGGTAAGCCCGGCACGCAGATTTCTGAAGCAGACGCATTTCAGCATATTTTCGGCTATTGCATTGGTCTCGACATGATGGCCAGCCCCCACGAGGTGATCCGGTGGTTATGTTAGTTGACGATTTGGTTTGACGCTAGCGCTGGGGTGGCCGGCGAAGCTGGTTGGGGTTGCGCAGCCGGCCACTGTAGAACTTCTGGTGCAGGTGGTTGAGATCTCAGGGATGAGTGCGGCCTGATCGTGTTGTAGTGCCGCCGCCAACCCTCAATGACGATCTTTGCTTCCTTCAGCGTGTAGA
>CAINNX010000157.1 GCA_903851305.1 uncultured Hyphomicrobiales bacterium
CCGGTGTTCACGGCAAATTCCCCGATGACGAGCCAACTGTCGCTCGCGAGATTCGGAAATTCGTCAAGGCGGCAGCTGAGTTCGAGGACTTTCGTCCATTGCCAAAGTCCGCAACCCGGAAAGCAAAAGTTCTCGCATATTATTTACCGCAATTTCATTCCTTTGCGGAGAACGATGAGTGGTGGGGCAAGGGATTCACGGAATGGACGAATCTTGCGCGCGGTACTCCACGCTTCCAAGGCCACTATCAACCGAGAATTCCAAGAGATCTTGGTTTCTATCGTCTGGATTCCGGTAACGTAGGGTCAACTCTAAAAGAGCAGGTGAGGTTGGCGACGGATAGTGGCATCCACGGTTTCGTCTTCTATCATTATTGGTTCAACAAGCAGCGACTGATGGCGGGTCCGGTCGAGCACTTTCTTAACGACGCCTCAATCGACTTTCCATTTTGCCTGATGTGGGCGAATGAAAACTGGACTCGACGCTGGGATGGCGCAGAAAGCGAGGTGCTGATTTCGCAAGATTATCGATCTGAAGATGATGCAGAAATGCTCGCGGATTTCGGGCGTCATTTTAAGGATGCGCGATACATACGAATACAGGGCCGCCCTCTGTTCATGATCTATCGGCCCGGCATTATTCCTAAAGCCGCAGCAACCATTGCGCGCTGGCGAACCATATGGAATCGCGATCATGGGGAAGATCCAATTATCGTCATGGCTCAAGCCTTTGGCGACACGGATCCCAATACATTCGGCTTAGATGGCGCGATCGAGTTTCCGCCTCATAAGCTGACTCAATCGTTGCCGCCTATCAATAGCGACCTCAAGATCCTTGACCCTGAATTCACTGGCAAAGTTTATCGTTATGAGACCGTCGTTAGCGAGTCACTCTCTGAGCCGACGCCCTCATTCCCGTTGATCAAAACGGCCGTTCCAAGTTGGGACAACGACGCACGTCGCCAAGGTTCGGGGCTGGTTCTGACCGGTTCGACCCCCGGTCAGTACGAGCAATGGCTCGCCAGGCTCGTGGAGCGTGCGAACGCTCACCGCTTCCATGGCGAATCTTTTGTGTGCGTGAACGCGTGGAACGAATGGTGCGAAGGCGCCTACCTTGAACCGGACGTGCATTTCGGCAGCGCTTACCTGAACGCGACGGCTAGGGCCGTCGCGGGTATCGGCGGAACCAAGGCGGATTCTGGGCATCGCCTGTTGTTAATCGGGCACGACGCCTTTCCCTCGGGTGCGCAGCGGCTTCTGCTGAACATTGGCCGGGCGCTCAAGCGTAACCACGGGGTGAATTTCGAGTACTTGCTTCTTGATGGCGGCAAACTGGTCAGCGAGTACGAGCAGCTTGCGCCCACCACGGTACTGTCCGGTGGCAGCGGGCTTGGCGATGCAATTGCACGCTTCGCCTCACGCGGCTTTGTGAACGCGCTTGTCAACACGACGGCAGCAGGACTCGCCGCGGCGGAATGCCATGAATACGGGTTGCACACGGTCTTGCTCGTACATGAGCTGCCAAGAATTCTGATGGAAAAGGGCTTGCTCGAGGCGGCTCGTAAGGGTATCCGCGCGGCGAATCGAGTGATATTCCCGGCTGAATACGTCCGCAAAGCCGTGTTGGACGAGCTGGGTATCGCGCCCGACGAGGCCCAGCACACCAGAATCCAGCCGCAGGGCAGTTACCAGAGCATCACCCCAAGCGCCGAGGCCGCGGCCGAGTTTCGCGCAAAGGTGGGGATTCCCAAAGACGAACCGGTGGTGCTTGGGATCGGTTATGCCGATCTTCGTAAGGGCTTCGATCTCTTCCTGCAAGTCTGGCGCCGCGTGAATGAGCGTCGCCGCGTGCATTTTTGCTGGTTGGGGGACTTTGATCCCGAGTTGCGGCGTTGGCTCGAGTCGGAAATCGAGATCGGACGGGCCACCGGAACACTGCATATCCCGGGGCTGTCGAACGTGGTGCCGGCCTTCTCCGCGGCCAGCGCGTTCGCGCTGACCTCGCGCGAGGATCCATTTCCGACCGTTGCGCTTGAGTCGCTCGAGGCGGGCGTCCCGGTGGTGGCCTTCAAGAACTCCGGCGGCATACCGGAATTGCTCGATGACGCTGATCTCGGTGCCGCTGTGCCGTACGGTGACGTGGAAGCCATGGCCGAAGCGATTGACCGCGCGATCGAAAGTAATACTACGAAATTGCGGGACAAGCGACGCGAGCTTGTTCAGACCCGTTATTCGTTCTCGCGTTACGTCCAGACGCTCCTTCACGAGGCCATTCCGGGCTTGCAGAAAGTCAGCGTAGTAATTCCCAATTACAACTATGCCCAGTATATGGCCGAGCGATTGGGCAGCGTCTTTAAACAAACCTACCCGGTGCACGAGATCATCGTTCTGGACGACCGATCGACCGACGATAGTCTGAACGTCATCCGGGCTATTGCGAACGACTGGGGGCGCGAGATTCGCCTCGTCCCCAACGAGGTGAACTCGGGGTCGGTGTTCAAGCAATGGGAAAAGGCGTCGGAGCTGGCGACCGGAGATTGGGTCTGGATAGCCGAGGCGGACGACAGCGCGAGCGAGGACTTCCTTGAGAAATCCATTGAGATCGGCGCCGCCGACGCGACCACCCGCCTGACCTTCACCGACAGTCGAACCGTCCACGTGGACGGGACGCCGCAGTGGGACAGTTACAAGGCCTATTACGCCACCTTGCACCCGAATGCGTTTGAGAAGGATCAACGGTGGAGCGGGAAGGAATTTATCGCTCAGTTCCTAGGGGTTAAGAACGTCATCCTCAACGTCAGTTCGGTGCTCTGGAGAGCCTCTGCCTTGCGAGCGTCCCTCGCGACCCTCTCAAGTGACCTACAGGGCTACAAGATGGCGGGAGATTGGCGACTTTACATTGACGCGTTGAATAAACCCGAGGCTAGCGTTGGTTATAAGGCAGACGCGCTCAACGTGCACCGACGGCATTCGAGCAGTGTTACGCACCAACTGCAAATCGACGCCCACTTAGATGAAATCAAGCGGTGCCAGAGGCACGCACGGGAATCGATGCAAGGAAGAGCAGATTCAACGGATCTGGCGAAGCGGCAGAAAACGTACCTGGCTGGAGTTCGAAAAGAACTGAAGTCAAGAAACCATTAAACCATCTAGGATAGATTTTCATGTATATCCCACCCTATAAACACCTGTTTAGCGAAAACGCGGATTCCAAAGGGAGCGGAAAGGAAGTCGTGACCGTATCAAAGTCAGTGTTCAATTTAATCTTGAAAATAGCGATGACCGCGATTGATTTCGATGAAAAGAAATATCTAGCGGCCAATCCGGACGTGGCGATGGGACCGATTCGTAAGGGAGAGATGACCGGCAAGCAGCATTTTTGTGCATATGGTTATTTCGAGGGCCGAAAAGGATGGCTCCCGACGGTGGATGAGGCTTGGTACCGAAAAAAATATCAAGATGTCGATGAGGCTATTTCGGCAGGTAAGATAAAATCTGCTCAAGAGCACTTCGAGTCAATCGGGGTGATTGAAGGGAGGTCGCCAACGGAAAAGCTGGAAAGGGTCGCCGCGTTATGGCGATCAAACGATTAAGTCTGAATACCGTGAATAAAGGTAACTGACAGATGCGGATTTTCTTAATGGGCGCCTCACCCGCAATCACTGAAACCGATTTCTCGGCATCACAGGCTCGTCTGCAAGCCACCGGTGGGAATTCGGGAAACCAGGTAATTGCCTACGGCATGTTGTCAACTTTCCGGCATTCAGAAGTATCTTGGGATTATTCGGTTGGGCCAGAAAGAGTTACGGAAGAGTACGATGCAATAGTGGTTGCTGCTGCTAATTTTTTGCATTCGGGCTTTGATCTGGGTGGGATTGCTGACTTTATAGAAAAGACTAAATTACCCGTTGTGATTGCTGGCCTCGGTGCGCAATCAAATACCGATAACTATCGTGATTTAATTCTTATGGAGGGTACGGAACGCTTTGTAAAAGTAATCGCAGATCGGGCAAATACAATCGGTGTTCGCGGAGCCTTTACGGCTGAAGTGTTATGGCATAGGGGCATTAAAAATATCGAAATAGTTGGATGCCCGTCTTATTACATGGGTGGGATTGATGTCGCAGTTGCTAATAAGTCGTTGGAAACGGATTTTTCTAATACAGCGATGCATTGTTCGAGAGACGTGATTCGTCATTCTTTCTCATCTGAAATAATGCGGAAAGCGGTTATCCGGCTTTATGAGATGGCATATAATATAAACGCTTCTTTTATCTGCCAGACTGAACTGCAGGAAATAATCTTGGCCGAATGCTCGGATCAAGAATTAAGAGCGAAAGCGATTAGCGATTTAAAGAATATTTTTGTTGATCGCGCGAATGATCCTGAGTTTTGGAGCTGGCTCTCGCTCAATTCAAGGGTTTTTTGGTCTGTGCCGGATTGGTTGTGCTACCTGAGCAAGAAAGATTTCGTATGCGGCACGCGGATACATGGGACGATTATGGGTTTGCACTCGGGGACCCCATCATTGTGCATCTACCACGATACTCGAACAAAGGAGTTATGTAGATTTTTAGGGGTTCCGTCAATAGGAATTGCTGAATTAGATAATTTCGGGATCAGCGATCTGCGCGAAATGGTCGATCTTGAGAATTACGCGTGGCGCCGTCGGGAACTTATATTCTCCTACCGCAGTTTTTTAGAGAGGAACGGTCTTAAAGCATCGATATGAATGAAACCCTTTAGTCGCTGGTGGATTTTTATTTTTGCAAGTTCCGTCGGTATCGCGACGGTAAAGTCGCCGCTAAATTGAGGAGTTAAGTTGTGACCGACGAATTAGTAAACGTATCGTTCGAATCAGAATGGATGAATTTGGCTCCTTGGGTTGATAGACCAGATATTGATCTTGATTCATTCGCGAACGAACTCGGAATCTCTGCGGAAATAATTTCCCTGCTGCAATCATGGCGAAGAGATGGGTTCGTTATAATCGAAAAAGGTGTTGATGAGTCCGACATAGATAAATTTTCGTCTGAATTGGATCAATTCTTTCTAAATTTTTCAGATTACGTGATTTCAATGGAGGTTCGAGGGCGCCAAACTTGGTCACGCGCTGAGCATTCGTCCATCGTGAGTGAGGTGGGTGTAAAGTTTAACAATTTACACGTTGCATCCGGATTTGCGGGGTCATTGTGTCTTTCGCCTAAAATCATTAGGTTTCTATCGTCAATATTTTTATGTCCTCCGGTGCCAATGCAGAGTCTAACGTTTATAAAAGGCAGCCAACAGAGAACTCATATTGACTTCCCCTATGTTAACCGTCAGCGACGCTTGCCTCAGATGGTTGCCGCCTGGATAGCACTCGAAGATGTACACGAAGAAAGTGGACCTCTTGCATACTTTAAAGGCGGTCATTTACCGACGCTCACAGGGTTTTTCGATTGGGGAAACGGCAATCTAACGAGCGTCGCGGGCTCAAACAAACGGAACTCAAATGACTTTGCGGATTACTTGGAATCGAAAATGAAGGAAGCTAAATTGGCTCCCGTGATGTTTCTTCCAAAGAAAGGTGATGTTTTAATTTGGCACGCCAATTTACCTCATCTCGGTCTTCCAATACGGAATGTTGATTTAACGAGACGTTCTTTTGTAACTCATTATACCGGCCTATTTGATTACCCTGAAAGGTGGGTCTCCGCCTCGGATTGCGACTCGGCTGGATATTCAAAGAACGGAGGTTTAATTTTCGAATACCCTTATGATCAGGGAAAGAAGAACAATAAGTTCGATTCGTGGGGACAGATAGAGACTGATCAGGCTGGTTTTCGGTATTGGCTCTCTGAATACAGAAATCGACTACAGGAAAGATGATTGTCTCGGGTTTTTACTGCGTTAAAGTTTTCTGAGTCAGAGTTCAAATGTTTAGCTTTTCTTCTCAACGAATGAACACTGAAGGTTGCGGCGTCTTTGTCGTATATGAAGCCAGTCTTAAGGTAATTTTGGAAGTTAAATCGTGTTATTGCGCTTTATCGTGAAGGGGGAGACAAGCCGACAGGGTTGTTTTCTAAGTGGGTTGGCCCTCAGGTCGCAAAAACTACCGTTCGAATTCATTGGTTCGACGCCGCCATCATTCGGGTCCTATTGACCTGACTTGCGATTCCTGATCCAGCCTGATGTTCCCTAGAATGGTGGAAGGGAGGGTTGGGAATCATGCCGAAACAACGGTTTACGACGGAAGAGATTATTCACAAGCTGCGTGAGGCGGACGTGCTGTCGGGGCAAGGTCAGACGGTGGC
>CAINNX010000158.1 GCA_903851305.1 uncultured Hyphomicrobiales bacterium
ATCGTCAGTGACAGATACTGAACTTGCTCAAATTGAAGACCTGTTGAATAATCGGCCCCGAAAGCGACTGGCGTTCAAGACACCACACGAGCTTTTCAGTCAGTCGCTAAACCGCGTTGCACTTCGAATGTGAATCCAGGAAAATAGAAATTCTGAAAGCTATTTAGATATTATTTTAAAAAAGACGATTGATGAGACTCCGTTGAAGAAGAAGTCAAAGTTCAAATTTCTTATCGCGAAAGAGACGATCTACATTGAGTTTGCTAATTATTTTGCAGAAAAGCTTTTAAAAGAAGCTGCAGAAGAAGGCGATGATGATGCGCAGTATATGTTAGCGAGAAGGCTGCTGGGCACTTGGGGAGATGAAACAATTAACATTAAAAAAGCTACCGAACTACTTTTGGGTTCTGCAAATAAAGGAAATACAAGTGCTATGTGGCAGTTAGGCGTTTTATATGAAAGGGGCACGGGGGTTCTTCAAGATTTTAAAGAAGCATTGCGTTGGTATAGGCAAGCTTCACGTCTCGGCGATGGAGATTCAATGAGCGAGCTTGCTCGTATGATTGAGGAGGGAAAAGGGACGCCAAAAAACATGATACAGGCTTATGTGTGGTACAATTTATCCGTAGAAAAAGCTGCTCGCGAAAAAGCAAGTGATGAAACAATCCGCATGATAACGAATAATCGAAATCGATTGCTGGGACAAATGAGTCAAGCGAGTGTTGACGAAGCTCAGGTTCTATCTCGCCAATGCCTGGCATCGAACTATCAAAAGTGTGACTTCTGAGGAAGTTAATTTTGTTTGCTATTTTATGTTAGTGATTTTGTTTCCATTTTTTTGCTTCAAGATCGCTAATGTCTTCTTCATAGCATAGTGGGGCATATCCACCAGGCCGGCTATATGCACTGCGCCTGCCACAAGATGTACCGTTTGATGCATATTGATAAGGGCATGCGCAATTACCGGGATAGCGAGATATACTTTCTTGGATCATCTGTCGTTTGACTGCGCTCAGATTTTCTTGAGCTTGCGCAACATTACAAAAACAGATCATTGTCAAAATAATTGTCAGGCAGGTGGCCCTTAAATCAAGTCGATGAATTGTATTAAATTGATATAACAAGCTTACCTCCAGCATATCTTTAAACTTAATTCTTTGTTACATTCAGTAAGGATAACCATCAATTTTGCACTTAGCTTCTTCAGTAGATAGGGTATGAAAGAAGGTTATGTTGTAACGCCAGAGACAATCGTTTTTGGCTTTCACCTCGATTTGCGTCATTTGACCGTTGCTATCAGGCATAAACCAGATGCCCTTGCCATTCCCTAGGCCGTCAGCGAAATATCCTTCGTATCGGTGATTTTGGACAAAGAGTTTACCAAACCCATCACGCTTGCCATTCTTGAAACTACCTTGATACCAGATTGAGCCGTCCGCTCTAAAAATAGTACCTTGTCCACTCTCTAAATCATTTACGAACCAACCCTCATACCTTGTCTTGTTGGTGTATGTAAAAAACCCATAACCAACCTTTTTCCCATCATTGTAATTAACATCGACAATAAGCTGATTTTCGCCAGTCCAAACCTGAATCCTCCCGTCGTAAGCGCCGTTTTTTATCTGGCCCTTAGTCTTCTCACCGTCTGGATTGATTATTTCAAAAACACCATCTTTTTGAAAGCCGTCTACGAAAAAAGCGGTAACTATTTGGGTCTTTGATTTTCCTCCTTCGATGGCAGTCCATCTCGCCGTACCGAAGTCGTGTGCTAAACCATCTGTGCATCCACCACTCCAGGTGACTTTTTCCGCTTTTCGAGGCGAGGAATTCCAGAGGCGACAGCCATTTTGATCCGCGGTGAAACCGGGGGAGCCTACTTCAGCTACCTTGTTAAGGAACTCAGACCTTGCTTGCATCAGGCGTTCGGCCTCAATCTTTTTTTCTTTCTCTTTTAGAGCCTCTTCATCTGCCTTTTTCTTTGCTTCGGCCTTTTTTGCACGGGCGCTTTCCTGCATAGCCTGATAGCTCAGGTAACCACGACTATTAACAATAGGATCTTTGTACCCGGTCGGAGGTGTTTCCGACCACCCGCGCAACCAAGAGACGTTGCCGCTCTCATCTAGTCTGATGTTTAGCAGGAAGTGAAAATCAGAATTGCACTTAGTACGGACCGTCGAAACTAAGACTTTTTGACGGATATTGTCGTTCGAAGAGACTTTTTGGATAAAGATATCAGTAATGGTTGCCTTCAAAATTTTCTCAATTTGATCAGATGAAATGTCACCTCCATCTTTATCATTCAGAGTAGCCTGAAATTCTTGCTCCACTGCGTCAAATATTTTGACATAAGCCGCCTCCATTCGAGGCAAATCGTTTGAGATGCATTCACGGGCATCAGCTTCTCTTTTTTCTTTTGCCTCGCGTCTCTTGTCTTCTTGAATACGCTTGCGAATTGCAGAGGTGGCTTTCTCTACACACTCACGTCGATCGAAAAAATCTGTCCAGTCTGGATATACCTCCCTGCAGGATTTTTCTGCAGCAGAAATCTCTAATTCGTTCGCTGAAACGACGGCAGGAGCGATTAGCAGCGAAACCGCGAGAGTAATAATCGCCCGAGTGCTCCACTTGGCACTCTTGATCTGTGTATCCAACATTTTAGATACCTTCGCTTTAAGCTTGGGAAGCCAAGTTATGCGGCCAAAGCGCTAGCGAAGATTACAGCCAAGATACGCAGCCAATTCTACGAAAATTTTTCCGGGGGAGAGGGTTGTGGCATCCACCCGGTTGGCCCCAGTGGCCCCACTGGTGTTTTACCGCTGCCCTGGCTCAAAATCGCAAGGGATGCTTGCCAATGCTTCCCTGGACGTTCGTCACGCCGTTAGAGTTGAGCGCTCGCTTGCTCTCTTTAAGGCGGGCACCTTGGAGTTTTTTGTAGGTGTTATTGTAGGTTTTATTGACGCCTAATTCTTTAAGTATCTGATTTTAATGTTATTTATGGAATGAAATGGCGGAAGGGGTGGGATTCGAACCCACGGTGGACTTTCACCCACGGCGGTTTTCAAGACCGCTGCCTTAAACCACTCGGCCACCCTTCCGTGAACGACTGTCTAGAAGTGAGCGGGCGCGGGGTCAACTGCTCTCGGATTTTTGAAGCGTCCGTTTGGGGCCTTTCTGCGTAAATAGAAAATGGTTCGCCCCCTTTCTCTCCTTCCCCTCCTGCTGGCCGCCTTGATGGTCCCGGCTCTGGCTGATGTGCCCCCACTCTCTGGTGCGGCGCTGGATCGGGCTGTGTCGGGGCGGCGGATCTATCTTGCGACCCCGTTGGGTGGCGAATTTCCCATGAATTATTATGCAGATGGCCGCCTTGATGCGCGCGGGGAGGCCTCGGGGCTTGGAAGATTCCTCAAGCCTGAAGATTCTGGTCGCTGGTGGGTGAATGGCGCCAAACTCTGTCAAAAATGGACCAGTTGGTATGAGGGGCGGACCTTTTGCTTCGTTTTGCGCCCTCTTGATGCCAAAACCCTCGCTTGGGAACGTGATGACGGCCTTTCTGGCCTCGCCAGGATCGGCGATGAGCGGCCCTAAATTGGCCTCTGGAAGGCTTCGTTAACCCCCGACAGCCAAAGGTGGTTTTGTAAGGTTCATTGATTCTCCACCGCCAGCTTGATCCAGAACATGGCCAAGTACGCAGAAATGGGGCAGTCTGACCTGAGCGTTTCGGAGTGGAGTTAAGTCTCGCGTTTGCCCATGCGTCTTGATCGTACCGGTTGCGCCGGTTTCCCCATACATCACCAGCTCGCTTTGGCTGCGCTTTTGGCGTTGGCTCTGGCTGGTTGTTCGCAGGCTCCGGGCAAGAAGAGCAAAGAATTTTTCTCCTCCGCCATTTATGGCGCTGCCAGCCCCAAGGTTGTTGAAGATGGCGAGGACGTCCCCAAGGGGGGCGGGCGGTATCTGGTTGGCAAGCCTTACACTGTGGCTGGTCGCACCTATACGCCCAAGGAAGTGACAGCCAATACGTCCCAGACAGGCAAAGCCAGCTGGTATGGTTCGGCTTTTCACGGGCGTCGCACGTCTAACGGTGAAGTTTATGATATGCGCTCTGTCACCGCTGCGCATCCCACTTGGCCCTTGCCTAGCTATGTGCGCGTGACAAATACGGCCAATGGTCGCTCGATGATTGTGCGTTTGAACGACCGCGGGCCGTTTCATTCTGACCGCATCATGGATGTGTCGTCTCGTGTTGCCGATGCGCTTGATTTCAAGCGGATTGGAACAGCCACAATCAAACTCGACTATGTCCGTCCGGCTGGCCTTGGCGGGTCCGATGATCAGATTTTGATGGCAACTTTGCGCGATGATGGTCGTCCTGCCACTCTGGATGGCGCGCCTCAAAGTGCTCCTGTTATGGTGGCTGAGCGCGATCCGCCACCTGCCCGGGAAGAGAAGGCCTCGACAGTGGCCTCGCTGTTTTCGCGTACTGAGGAAGCTAAAACAGCGCCACAAAAACCAAGTGCTACTCCATCTGGTTCAGAGCCTTTGGCCGACATTGATGATGAAGACATCATCAATGTCTTGCCGGTGCGCCGACCGGTTTCGATTGGTTTGCTTCCTGGCGCTTTGCCAGCTCCCTTGGTGCCTCCCACGCAATATGCGCAAGCAACACTGCCTGTTCCTGTAAACCCTAGTGGTCAGATGACAAGTGTTGCTAAGTCCTTGCCATCAGCAGCAGCCGCTTTTGCTGCGCCCTTGCCGCCAGCACGTCCAATGTCGCTGGGTTCGATCCGCTAAATCAGCGCTTGATAGCCCCGGCTTGTTCGGAAATAGCCAATAAACTTGGCCTGCGCCCCTTCAGCACCTAGGTTCTTCTGATATGATTCCGAGAGGCTGAACGGGGTGTGAATTGGTCGGAGCGGGGCGTTTTATCAGTTTTGAAGGCGGTGAGGGGGCAGGGAAGTCGACGCAAGTCGCCCGCCTCGTTGAGCGCCTACGCGCGCATGGAATCGAGTCACTATCGACGCGCGAGCCAGGTGGAACCCCCAATGCCGAAGCTTTGCGGAAAGTCCTTCTGGAGGGTTTGCAGGAACAATTAAGTGCGGCATCAGAAGCGATGATCTTCTCGGCTGCGCGCATTGATCATCTCGACAAACTGATCCGTCCGGCTTTGAAACGTGGCGCTTATGTTGTGTGTGACCGTTTTGCGGATTCCACACGCGCTTATCAGGGTGGAGCTTTGGGAGCGGCTTTTATCGACGGGCTTGAGGCACTGACGGTCGGGGCAACAATGCCTGATCTCACGTTCATCCTTGATCTGCCTGCAGAGGAAGGATTGAAGCGCGCAGATCTGCGGCGTGGATCTGGTAAAGTTGATCGCTTTGAATCTGAGACTATCGACTTCCATCGCGGATTGCGTACGGCCTTTGCGCAGATCGCCAAAAACAATCCACAGCGCTGTATCATTGTGGATGCGACCCGCAACATTGACACCATTGCTGATGATATCTGGCGCTTAGTTGAGACCCGCCTGCTGAAAGCTCAACTCTAATGGCGCGCGCAAAAGATATAGAAGCCCCACCAGAGAGCGACCGTTTTCTGGATGCGCCGCATCCGCGTGAAACGCAGGCGCTCTTTGGGCATGATCGCGCTCAAGCCCAGATTCTGAATGCCTACCGTGCCGGACGCTTACCACAGGCGTGGATATTGGGAGGGCGGGAAGGAATCGGTAAAGCAACCCTAGCATGGCATTTTGCGCGATTTCTTTTGGCCAATCCTGACCCATCTTCGCAAGTCGTGCAAAATGCATCGGATCTGTCTGTTGATCCCGATCATCCTGCGGCCAAGCGCATTGCTTCATTATCGCACGGCGATCTTCTGCTGACCCGTCGCGAATGGGATTCCAAAACCAAAAAACATTTTACCCGCATCCGAGCTGAAGATGTTCGCCGTTTGATCGATTTGTTTCATCAGGCGTCAGGCGAAGGCGGCTGGCGTGTCGCCATTCTTGATTCCGCAGATGATCTCAACAAAGAAAGCGCGAATGCGCTTTTAAAATTGATTGAAGAACCCCCAACGCGGTCTCTGTTTTTGCTAGTCGCTCATCAACCAGCCGACATTCTGCCAACCATCCGCTCGCGTGCTCGCATGCTCATGCTTGAGCCTCTGTCTGAGGAAAATGTGGTCAAAGCGCTGAAACGGGCGGGCGATCCATGGAACGCCATGAAGTCGGGTGATTTGCAAGCAGCTGCTCAACGCGGCCAAGGTTCGGTGCGGGAAGCCATGCGATTGCTGGATGGGCCAGGGCTGGCTTTGGCACTCAAACTTGATGGACTTTTTAATCGTTTGCCTGAGGTGGATTGGCTGGCAGTTCATGATCTTGCCGATGCGCTGGCGGGTCGCGAGGGGCAGGAGGCTTTTGAGACCCTGCTGACGGCGGTATTTGACTGGATTGACGCCACGGTGAGAGCATCTGCCGAGATTGGCGCGGCACGCCTTGCACCCTATGCCGAGGTATGGGAAAAGATAGCCGCGTCCGCGCGCGAAACTGAAGCGTTCAATCTCGACAGACGACCGCTGATCCTGTCGATTTTCGCTGATCTCGCCGCCGCCACCCGCGCTGCTCGCTTTTGAGCGCGCTTGAGCCTCGACGAACAGGAATTTGCGATTGAACGCGCGCCAGACTTTCTACATCACTACAGCTATTCCTTACGCCAATGGTGCACCTCATATTGGCCATGCCTATGAGCGCATCGCAACCGATGCCATTGCACGCTTTCATCGTCTTGATGGCAAAGACGTACTCTTTGTCACCGGTATGGATGAGCATGGTCTGAAAATGCAGCAGACCGCTGCACGCGAAGGACTAACACCTTTAGCTTTGGCTGACCGTACTGCTGCGCAATTTGAAGCCATGGGCGAAAAGCTCAATGCACGCGCTGACGACATTGTCCGCACAACTCAAGAGCGACATAAAAAATCTGTCCAAGACATCTGGAACAAGATGTTGGCGAAGGGCGATATTTATCTCGACAAATATGAAGGCTGGTATTCGGTTCGTGATGAAGCCTATTACGACGAAAGCGAATTGACGGAACGCAACGGCGAACGTTTTGCGCCAACCGGCACGCCTGTCGAATGGGTGAAAGAAGAAAGTTATTTTTTCAAATTGTCATCCTATGGTGACAAATTGCTGGCTCATTATACCGCAAACCCCAACTTCGTGACGCCTGACAAATACCGAAACGAGATCGTTGCTTTCGTGAAGCGCGGGTTGAAGGATTTGTCGATCAGCCGTACGACCTTTAACTGGGGCATTCCTGTGCCCAATGATCCCAAACATGTCATGTATGTCTGGGTGGATGCGCTGACTAATTATATCACTGCAACAGGCTATCCTGATCTTGACGGGCCGCGCGGCAAATATTGGCCCTGCAATGCGCATGTGATTGGCAAAGACATCACGCGTTTTCATGCGATCTTCTGGCCAGCCTTTTTGATGTCAGCCGACCTGCCATTGCCCAGGCAGATTGTCGTGCATGGCTTTCTGTTCAATCGCGGCGAGAAAATGTCGAAGTCAGTCGGCAATGTGATCGACCCGTTCACGTTGGCTGATCATTACGGCGTCGACCAGTTGCGCTATTTCTTTTTGCGCGAAGTGCCGTTTGGACAGGATGGCAATTATTCGCATGAGGCTATCGTCAATCGCGTCAATGCGGATCTCGCCAATGATCTGGGCAATCTCGCTCAGCGCTCTTTATCCATGATTAACAAAAATTGTGATGGCAAAGTTCCCACTCATGGTGATTTCACAGATTCAGACAAAGCCATACTTGCAATGGCTGATGCTGCTGTGAACAAAGCGCGCGCTGCGATGAAGGATTATGCACTTCACACTATGCTAGCTGAGATCTGGGCTGTTGTGGCTGAAGCCAATCGTTATTTTGCGGGTGAAGAACCTTGGATTAAGCGCAAGTCTGATTTGGCTCGCATGCAAACCATTCTCTATGTGACAGCGGAAGTTTTGCACAATCTTGCAATCCTCGCTCAACCCGTCATTCCGGGATCAGCTGAAAAATTGCTTGATCTTTTGGGTGTTACTCAAGACGCACGTGATTTTGCACATGTCGGCGCTGAGCATCGTTTAATCTCTGGTGCCGAACTTCCTGCACCCGCGCCGATCTTCCCTCGTTACGTCGAAGTGGAAGCTGAGGCCAAAGCCTGATGCTGATAGATACGCATTGCCACCTCGATTTTCCTGACTTCGCGCCTGAGCGCGACGCCGTGGTCGCGCGCGCCAAGGCGGCGGGCGTGGCGCGCATGATCACCATCTCGACCTTTGTATCGCGCTTTGATCTTTATCGTGAAATTGCTGAAGCCTATGACAATGTCTGGTTTACGATCGGCACGCATCCGCATCAAGCTCACGAAGAGCCGGAGGTATCAGTCGATGATCTGGTTCGCCTGAGCCAACATCCGCGTTGCATCGGCCTTGGCGAAGCTGGGCTTGATTATCATTACGACAAGGCACCGCGTGATACAGCCGCGCGTGTCTTCCGCACACATATTGCGGCTGCGCGCGAGACCGGACTTCCATTGGTCATTCATGCACGCGATGCCGATGACGATGTGGCGACAATTTTGCGCGATGAAATGGGGAAGGGTGCCTTTAAGGCACTCCTTCATTGCTTCACCGCCTCTCGCATGCTCGCTGAGACTGGCCTCGAACTTGGTTTGTACGTATCGTTCTCGGGCGTGGTGACGTTCAAAAACTCAGAAGAGCTACGTGCCATTGCCAAGGATGTGCCATTAGAGCGTATTCTGGTGGAGACAGACGCACCTTTCCTGGCGCCTGTCCCCTATCGGGGCAAGCGCAATGAGCCAGCTTATGTTGCCTCGACGGCCGGCGTGCTGGCGCAGGTCAAGGGCATCAGCGCAGATGACATGGCGCGTGCGACGACGCAGAATGCGCTTCGTCTTTTCTCAAAAATGCCGCCACTCGCCCCATGACATTTCAGATCACCATACTCGGTTGTGGCTCCTCCGGCGGCGTGCCGCGGGTAGGCGGTGACTGGGGCGCGTGTGATCCTAATAACGCCAAAAACCATCGTCGGCGCTGTTCCATATTGCTTGAGCGGTCTGCTGGTGACCAGCGAACCGTCGTTCTTGTCGACACTTCCCCCGATTTGCGCGAGCAATTGCTGGCTACGGGAACAACGCGGCTCGATGGCATATTATTGACCCATTCCCATGCTGACCATGTGCATGGGATAGATGACGTACGTCCGCTTGTGATCAAAATGAAGCGCCGTATCCCGGTGTTCATGGATCAAGCGACCAATGACTGGGTGCATCAGCGTTTCGACTATATTTTTCAGACACCCCCGGGCAGCCAATATCCGCCCTTACTGGACCCATACGTGCTGGTGCCGGGACGCTCTTGCACCATCGAGGGGCCCGGCGGTGCAATCGAGGCGCTGCCGTTTCGGCTTGAGCATGGGGATATAGACTCGCTGGGCTTTCGCTTTGGTGATGTAGCGTACACGCCGGATCTTAATGCCGTGCCGGAAGAAAGCTTTGACGCGCTACGTGGGCTCGATATCTGGATCATTGATGCTTTGCGCTACACGAGCCACCCGAGCCATCTAACCGTTGCAGAAGCTTTGGAGCTGATTGCCAAGCTAAAGCCCAGACGAGCGATCCTGACCAATTTGCATACAGATCTCGATTTTGAACGGTTGCGCACTGAGCTGCCCAAAGGCGTCGAGCCCGCCTATGACGGCATGCAGATCGTCTTTTAAAATGCCATCAAGGCTCATACCCTTTGCTAGGACTCGCAATTTGAAGCTTAAAGCCATAGAGTACTGGTTGCTTCACAGAAGGAACCCTTAAAAGGGGTCGCTGATTTCTCCTTGTTCGAATTGTTGGTTGCCGCGCTACTGATCGCGCTCAACGGGGTTTTTGCACTCTCCGAACTCGCCCTTGTATCCTCCCGTCCTGCGCGCCTGAAAATGCTGGCAGAAGCGGGGCGTCGCGGAGCCCGGACTGCGCTAGACCTTGCCGAAAATCCTGGAAAGTTTCTATCAACCGTTCAGATTGGCATCACGTTGATTGGTGTTTTGGCGGGTGCCTTTTCGGGTGCTGCACTGGGTGCTGACCTTTCTGCCTACCTCAAAGAGACACGCCTACCGCCATCCTTGGTAGAGCCGGTCGGGTATGGTGTCGTCATCGGCATGATTACCTATTTGTCGGTTGTTATTGGCGAGCTGGTACCCAAGCAATTGGCCTTACGGAACCCGGAGGCCATTGCCTGCGTGGTCGCACCTACAATGCTGGGGCTTGCTCGTCTGGGGGCCCCCATCGTCTTTGTTTTGGACCAGTCTTCGCGGCTGATTTTCTTAATATTAGGCCTTAATCAACCATCACAAAACTCTGTAACTGAAGAAGAAATTAAAACCATGGTGGAGGAGGCCACCACCGCAGGCATCATCGAGGCTGATGAGCATCGCATGATCTCCGGCGTGCTACGTTTGGGCGATCGGGCCGTGCGCGCCGTCATGACACCGCGCACCGATGTCGAGTGGATAGATATTGCCGATGATGAGCAAACAGTTCGTGAGCGGATTGTGGCTGGTGGTCATTCACGTCTGCCGGTTGGCGAAGGCTCTGCCGACAACATTCTGGGCATCATCCACCTGCGCGAGTTACTGCCAGCCTATATGACTGGTGAGACGGTTGATTTGCGTAGGTTCATCCGCCAAGCGCCGGTCGTGCCTGATCAGATCGACGCTCTGGAGGCTTTGGGCGTGTTACGCGAAGCTGCCGTTCCCATGGCTCTTGTTCATGATGAATATGGTCATTTCGAAGGTCTAGTAACGCCTGCAGATATTCTTGATGCCATTGCGGGTGCCTTCAAATCTGACGAGGGGACCACTGATCCTGAAGCTATTCAGCGTGAAGATGGATCATGGTTGCTGGCTGGCTGGATGCCGGTCGACGAAATGTCCGACCAGCTTGGCATTAATCTACCACGCACGCGTGACTATGAAACCGTGGCCGGGTTGATCATCGATAAGCTTCATCATCTACCAGCGACCGGTGAATATATCGACACATTGGGCTGGCGTTTTGAAGTGGTCGATCTTGATGGTCGCCGCATCGATAAAGTGCTGGTTCGCAAATTAGCTGAAGAGGATATGGACGGGTGATTCACATATTATAGAAAGGGATTAGCTGCATAAGCTAAAGATAACAGTTTAGTTCCATAATACATCTTATGCGCTTTATAAATGAGTTAATTTTTACAGAAATTACAGCTTGACCATCGAGCCGTAAAAAAGAATTAGCCATATGATAGGCGCCCTACGAACAATTACAGTGGCTCGAAATTGCAAGCAGCTTTGCGCTCTTTAAGTCACTTCTTATTAGTTCAGCTTGGATTGCAAATCAGGCTTCATCAACAGCATCGAACTGGCGCAGTTTGGGTATGCCACTGGCCAGCCCCCACGAGGTGATCCGGTGGTTATGTTAGTTGACGATTTGGTTTGACGCTAGCGCTGGGGTGGCCGGCGAAGCTGGTTGGGGTTGCGCAGCCGGCCACTGTAGAACTTCTGGTGCAGGTGGTTGATATCTC
>CAINNX010000159.1 GCA_903851305.1 uncultured Hyphomicrobiales bacterium
ACGCCCTTGGCGATGGAGGCCACCGCCACACCCTCGACGCCCAATTCCTTGAGAATATCCTGCGCAATCTGAAACTGACCGCGCCCGCCATCAATCAGGATCAGATCGGGACGCGAGGGGAATGTGTCTGCGCTTTCCTCGTCCACGGGCGCTGGTGCGGGCACTTCCGCACCCTCATCCTTCACCAATCGGGCAAAGCGGCGGCGCAAGACTTCGCGCATCATGCCGTAATCATCGCCCGGCGTCAGATCCTCACCCTTGATGTTGAAAGTGCGATAGTGGCTTTTCATAAAGCCCTGCGGGCCAGCCACAACCATGCCACCCACCGCATTCGTGCCCATAATATGCGAATTGTCATAGACCTCGACGCGGCGCAGTTTCCGTTCAATGCCAAAGACGGCGCCCAATGCCTCTAACAGTTTCGTCTGCGCAGATGTCTCAGCCAATTTGCGCCCGATCGTCTCGCGTCCATTCTTGCCCGCATGCTCAACCAGCTCGCGGCGCTCGCCACGCTGAGGCACGGCCACTTCGACCTTGCGACCAGCGCGCGCACTGAGCGCCTCTTCGAGCAGCCCACGGTTCTCGACATCATGCGACAGCAGCACCAGGCGTGCAGGCGGCTTGTCAGCATAGAATTGCGCGAGAAACGCATCGAGGACTTCTGCCTCACCCATGCTTTTATCAGCGCGCGGGAAATAGGCGCGATTGCCCCAGTTCTGGAAGGTCCGGAAGAAAAACACCTCAACGCAGAACTGGCCCGCCTGCTCAACAATGGCGAAGACATCTGCCTCTTCCACCGTGCGCGGATTGATGCCCTGCTCGCCCTGAATAGCCGACAGCGCGGCAATGCGGTCTCGCAGACGCGCCGCGCGCTCGAATTCCAGTGACTCGGCGGCACCACTCATCTCGCTTGCCAGATGATCACGCACCGCGCGGCTTTTGCCCGAGAGAAAATCGCGCGCCTCGTCCGCAAGGGCAGCATAATCCTCTTGCGCAATCTCGGCTGTGCAAGGGCCTGAACAGCGTTTGATCTGGTAAAGCAGGCAAGGCCGCGTGCGGTTTTCGTAATAGGAATCGGTGCACGAGCGCAAAAGAAAGGCGCGCTGCAGCGCATTCAGCGTGCGGTTGACCGCCCACACACTCGCAAAAGGACCGAAATAATCGCCTTTGCGCGAACGCGCGCCGCGATGTTTGGTAAGCTGGGGCGCGGCATGATCTCGCGTCAGCAAGATATAAGGAAACGACTTGTCGTCGCGCATCAGCACATTGAAGCGCGGCTTCATCTGCTTGATGTAATTGGTTTCCAGCAGCAAAGCTTCCGTCTCGGTCGCCGTCGAGACGAACACCATGGAAGCTGTGAGCGAGATCATCCGCGCAATGCGGCCGTTATGGCCTGTTCCGCGTGCATAAGAGGAAATGCGCTTTTTGACGCTCTTGGCTTTGCCGACATAGAGCACCTCGCCCTCGGCCGAGATCATCCGATAGACGCCCGGCCCCGTGGGCGCGTCACGCAGATAGGATTTGATGACCTCCGCCCCGCGCAGCACGGAGGCTGGAACAGCCTCGCCATCGGCTGACAGGTCGAGCGGGCCAGACAGCTCGTCCTCCGGCTCAAGACCGGTCTCATCCGCCTCCGACTCGCCGGGCACAGCAAAGCTCGCCTCCCCGTCGGGGGGCGTCAAAAACTCAGGCTCTGGTTTGGGTGGACGGCTCATGCCCGACATCTAGGCACAGACGAGCGCCAAAGAAAGCCTCGAGCCGGCCGGAAGGCTCATGTTTTCCGGTGGATCGCCTTGCCCTGCGGCAAGGTTTGGTTGTTCGCGGCAAGCAAGCTTGGTAAGACCCCGCCATAAGAGGCCGCACGGGCAAGGACTTCCGACATGAGCGACATCAAACTTCTCGCAGGAAACTCCAACCGGGCGCTGGCTGATTCCATCGCCGCCTACCTGGGCGTCTCCATGACCAAGTGCCAGGTGCGGCGCTTCGCCGACATGGAAATCTTCGTCGAGATCCAGGAAAACGTCCGCGGCCAGGACACGTTCATCATCCAGTCGACCTCCTACCCGGCCAATGATCACCTGATGGAACTGCTGATCATGACCGATGCACTGCGCCGCGCCTCGGCCCGCCGCATCACGGCGGTGATCCCCTAGTTCGGCTATGCCCGACAGGACCGCACACCCGCCCCGCGCGCGCCGATCTCGGCCAAGCTGGTGTCCAACCTGATCACTCGCGCCGGCGTTGAC
>CAINNX010000160.1 GCA_903851305.1 uncultured Hyphomicrobiales bacterium
ACAAAGGCGTTTTGCGTCTGGGCCATGGCTGTGAAGGCGGCTCACCCACCACATCTTTTAGCGTCGAAATTCCAGATTCGATCGCACTTGTGCGCCCCATGCCGAAAGCCGGCTGGCAGCTGAAGGTTGAAACAGCCCCCTATGCCAAGCCCATCATGGCACATGGCAAAGAAGTCACATCGGGCGTCAAGAAAATTACCTGGTCGGGCGGCCGCGTGCTGGATGGCGAATATGATGAGTTCATTTTCGTTGGCCAATTGCGCGATGATGCCGCTGGCGCCCTTGCCTTCCCCGTTGTGCAGAAATGCAGCAAAGGTGAATGGCGCTGGGTCGATGTGGCGCAACCCGGACAACCCGCCAAAAATCCGGCTCCCGTGTTGAAAGTGACAGCGGCACAAAAGCAAAGCCCTATTCGTTTGGAACAAGTCTGGTCGCGCGCAACCCCGGTTTCTGCCAATGTGGGCGCTGGCTATTTGCGCATCACCAACACGGGCTCAACACCCGATCGCCTGATCAGCGGCAAAACGGACATAGCCAATCGCATCGAGGTGCATGAAATGGCTATGGATGGCTCGATCATGACCATGCGCCAACTTGCCGATGGCCTGATCTTGCAGCCGGGCCAAAGCGTCGAGCTCAAGCCCGGCGGATTTCATCTGATGCTGATGGGGCTGAAAGATCCCTTGAAAGAAGGCGCATCCTTCTCCGGCACATTGAAATTTGAAAAAGCGGGCGATTTGCCTGTCACCTTCACTGTGGTGGGTATGGGCGCTCCTGCACCTTCTGGTGCAGCACCCGAGATGATGGATCACTCCCACCATCACTAGCCTTAGCGGCCTTTGAAATCCGGCGCGCGTTTCTCTGAAAAAGCGCGCCGGCCTTCAGCATAATCCTCGCTGGCAAAACAGGCTGCGACTGCCGCATCTGCGCGTGCCTTGTCACGCAAGGATTCAGGCTTGGCCAACTCTCGCAAGGAAATGGCCAATGCGCGCAAGGTCAGCGGCGCATTGGCGGCTATTCGCGTGAGATAGGCCTCTGCTTCCTGTGCGAAAGCGTCTTCTGGCCAGACATGGCTGGCAATACCAAGCCGCTGCGCTTCTTGCGCATCAAACTGACGCGCGGAATAAAAAATATCTGCCGCCGCGCCAAGCCCGATGCGGCGCACCAGAAAATCAAGATTGTTATAGGCGTAACCGAGCCCCAGCTTGGCTGCCGGAATTGAAAAGCGCGCACCCTCGCGCACCAGTCGCAAATCACAAGACGCAGCGAGCGCCAGCCCGCCGCCAAAGCAAATGCCACGCACCAGCGCAAGCGTCGGCTTTTCACATTCTGCCAGTGCCGCCAGCCCGCCGCGCACAGCCTCCTCATAGGCCGCGACCGCCGCTTCGCTGGTACGCTTTTCACCAAATTGCGAAATATCCGCCCCCGCACAAAAGGCCTTATCGCCAGCGCCTTCCACAGCGATGGCGCGCACGCGCTCGTCCGCCATGGCCCGCGCCACAAGGTCTGGCAGCGCCGACCACATATCAAAGGACATGGCATTGAGGCGGGCGGGCTGGCTCAGCACAAGCCGGGCGATGCCGCCCTGCACCGCATAATCCACCCGTGCTTCACTCATCGCCCGCACCCCTCCAAACTGGCTTTGACCATGATGGGGCATGATGGGGCATGGGGCCGCCCTTTTCACGCCCTTGTGCACGGCCATCCACGTTAAACCGCGCGGCAGACAGCCGCTTCCGCCTTGCCCGACTTAATACTTTTGGGCTAGAGACCGTGTGGGTCCCGGCCTGCCGCACCTCCCCATTCGGCCACAGACTCCCCAAGGATTGACGGACCCGCAAAAGGAAACCCGAAGATGACATTTCGCATGAAATTGATCGGCGCCAGTGCGCTTGCTCTATCCCTGACGGTCGGCTCCAACGCATCCTTCGCGCAGGCTGAGTTTTTCAAGGACAAGACCGTCAATATCTATGTCGGCTACAGCACAGGCGGCGGCTATGACGTCTATGCCCGCATGATGTCGCGCTTCTATGGTCGCCACATCCCCGGCAACCCCACTGTGATCGTGACCAACATGCCAGGCGCCGGCTCGCTGCGCGCCGCCAATTACATCTACAATGTCGCCCCCAAAGATGGCACCGCCATGGGCACGGTTGCACGCGGCGCCGCTTTCGATCCGCTGTTTGGCCTGCCAGGCACGCAGTTTGACGCCACCAAATTCAACTGGATCGGCTCGGCCAATGACGAGGTCTCGGTCTGCGTGGCTTGGCACACAGCGGCCGTCAAAAATTACAACGACCTGATCACCAAGGAGCTGATCGTGGGTGGCACAGGCGGCAGCGCCGACACTGACCAGTTCCCGCGCGTGCTCAACGGCGTGCTCGACACAAAGATGAAAGTCATCATCGGCTATCCCGGCGGCAATGACGTCAATCTTGCGATGGAGCGTGGCGAAGTGCAGGGCCGTTGCGGCTGGTCATGGTCCAGCGTGAAGTCGACCCAGCAAAAATGGCTCGATGAAAAGAAGATCAACGTCATCGTTCAGCTGTCGATGAAGAAGCATCCCGACCTGCCCAACGTGCCCTCCGTTCTCGAAGCAGCCAAGACTGACGAGCAGAAGCAGATCCTCAATCTGATTTTCGCCCGCCAGATCATGGGCCGCCCCTTCATGGCTCCCCCGAATGTTCCCGCAGATCGCGTCAAGGCTTTGCGCGATGCTTTCTGGGCGACCATGCAGGACAAGGAATTTTTGGATGAGGCCGACAAGGCCAAACTGGAAATCACCCCGGTCAAGGGTGAAGAAATCCAGCAGGTCGTTGTTGATGCCTACAAGGTCTCACCAGACATCGCCAAAAAAGCTGGCGAACTGATCAAGTAAGAAAAAAGGGCGCGGATAAAACTCCGCGCCCTCTTTGAGTTTGATCTTGATGGTTATGCAGATTCAGCCACCATTCGACAGTGAAGAGATCACTGATTGCAAGGCCGATGAGACTGCCAAGGGTGACTTTACCGCACCACTGATGACACCATCATCAGAATCGCCATCTGACATTTTTGCCGCTGGAGCCTGAGCCTGGGCTTTTGTTCGGATATCATCGCCATCGCCGTCATTCTTGCGGATCTGATTGACTGCAGCTGGCGTAGAGGAAGAAATTGATGAAATAGACATTTACGATAATCCGTTTTTTGACTGCGAAAAAACTTCGCGACACATTAAAGCGGAAAAACCTTTTTTGAAGATGAACACGACCATAACATATCGCTACGTCAAAAATTGCAGAAGACATTAGCAAAATCAGATGCAGGAAATTTTTATATGCCAGGACTTCAAAAAATCTTTTAGAGCATCAGAAATTAATCTTCCCATCCATAAAGCCGCGCCGGGTTCTTCACCAAAATCTTTTCTTGCATCTGCGCATCCTTGGCAAATAGCGGGATGAGATCGACAAGATCGCCATCATTGGGCATCGACTTCACATTGGGATGGGGCCAATCGGTTCCCCAGATGCAGCGGTCTGGTGCCACTTCCACAAGCTTTGCTGCAAAGGGTGCTGCATCATGGAAGGGTGGTCCCGATGATGACACACGCTCCGAGCCGCAGACTTTCACCCAGGCCTTTTCATCATGGCGCATGAGATCAAGCAGGATGCGGAAAGGCTCCTGCTCAAGCCCGTCCGAGGCTTTTACACGTCCCATATGGTCGATGATGTAAGTGCACGGCAGCTTTTCCAGCATGCCCGCATATTGAGGCAGATCAATCGCATCGAAATGCAGATTGAGATGCCAGCCTAACGGGGCAATCATCGCCACCACGCGATCAAACACTTTCATATCAGGCACGCCACCCAAATGGCGCACGAAATTGAAGCGGCAGCCACGAAAGCCGCCCTCATGCAATTCGCGCAACCCCATGTCGGTGATCGTGTCATCAATATTGGCAACCGCGCGATAAGCGCCGTTCGACACAGCAATCGCATCCAGCGCGACACGATTGTCAGTGCCATGCGCGGAGGCATTCACAATCACCGCACGCTCAATGCCTAAAATGCCGTGGAGTTTACGAAACGCCTCAAGCGGTGCATCGGGTGGCGTATAGGTGCGGTCAGGCGCGTAAGGATATTTGTCTCCCGGACCAAAGATGTGGCAATGCGCATCGCAGGATTTGGGTGGCAGTTTGAATTGCGGTGTTTTGGTGTGCGGATCTGGGCCAGGGATGGTTGGTGTGAAGGTCACTTGCAACTGCTCCTTACAATCCGGCTTTGCCAGCACCGCGCGTTTGCGCGTCGGCTACCGCCAGTTCCAAATCGTTGGTCATGCCAAGATCAGCCACCATGGCAGCGGCCTCGCGCATTTCAGAACCGCGACGCACACCATGCTGGCGCACGCGCCCGGCCATATCGACAGACAGCTGGCGCCAGTCAATCGAGGGATAGCTCGCATCCAGCGACCCAAACACTTCCGTCTCGACATTCCACTCTTTAGCGGCCTTCGCACAATCAACGATCAAGGCTTCAATGCCCTTGATCATGATGGAGCGGCACAATTTCATCGCCGATGCGCGCCCATAGTCACTGGCGACTGGTGCAATATTCATCCCCAAAGCATTGAGCTTAGGGGCCAGCGCTTCAGCTTTTGGGCCACCGCCCAGAATTTGCACTTTGATGCCGGGACCGGGCACAGGCGCCATCACCGCGCCTTCGACATAATGCGCGCCCGTGGGTGCAACAATGCCAGCCGCCTCACGCTTGGTGTTGGGAGCGGCTGAATTGACGTCGAGAAAATATTGTCCAGCCTTCAACCAAGTGGCGGCTTGGCTGGCTACCTCTTTTACCTTGTCGGCGGTGACAGCACTGATGACAACATCAGCGCCTTCACCCGCTTCAGCCGCGCTCGCACATAGTCTTATGCCATCGCGTTCTGCGGCCGCTCGATGGGCTTGGCTACGCGCCGCATCGGCGAAAAGAACATCAAAGGCCGTGATCCTGCTAGCCCCTTGGGCTTTCAACTCGCGGGCAAAAATCTGGCCGACTTCGCCATAGCCAATGAGTGTGATGTTCATGATCTGACGCTCTTTCCTGTAAGGCATGTTGTGCGAAGCGTAATTATTTGCCCCAACCCATGCAAGCTGGACGCTTGGGCCTTGCTTCGCCCATCCCCACCCTTAAAAATAGTCCACAAAATGTGGAGGACAATATGCGGCTTGCCATCCTTGATGATTACCAAAACCTCTCCCTGTCCTTTGCTGACTGGACGAAGGTAAAAGAGAAGATGGACATCACCGTCTTCACGCAAAATATTGCCAGCGTGGATGAAGCCGCCAAAATCCTGGCGCCCTTTGATGTCATCATCATGATGCGCGAGCGCATGCCTATCCGCCGCGACCTGATCGAGCGGCTGCCGAATCTAAAAATGGTGCTCACCACAGGTGCGCATAATCGTGGACTGGATGTTGAAGCCTGCCACGCGCGCGGTGTGCTCGTCACCCATACCAGCAATATTCTGGCACAAGCCACCACGCTGGAACTGACCTGGGCACTTATTCTGGCTGCGGCACGCAATCTGCCACATGAAGATCGCATCATCCGCGCTGGTGGCTGGCAAGACACGCTGGGCATGCGCCTGGTCAATCGGACTCTGGGCCTATGCGGCTTTGGCAAACTGGGCACTGCTGTTGCCAAAATCGGCCAAGCCTTTGGCATGAAGACGATTGCGTGGAGCCAGAATCTGACAGACGAAAAAGCCAAAGCCGGTGGCGCTGAACTCGTCAGCAAGGACGAGCTGTTCGCCCATGCGGATGTGCTCTCGGTTCATCTGGTTTTGTCAGAACGCACGACCAATCTTGTCGGCGCAAAAGAGTTTGCGCTGATGAAGCCCGATTCCATTTTTGTGAATACATCACGCGGGCCGATTGTCGATGAAGCCGCCTTGATCGACACGATGCAGCGCCGCGCCATCCGCCGCGCCGCACTCGATGTGTTCAACATCGAACCATTGCCCAAAGACCATGCTTTGACCAAGCTCGACAATGTCCTCCTCAGCCCGCATCTGGGCTATGCGTCCGAAGACAATATGCGCCAGTATTTTGTTGATGCGGTGGAAAATCTGGAAGCCTGGTTAGCTGGTAAACCGATCCGGGTTTTGCCGCACTAGCGCCATCCCGCCCCTCTCCCGCTTGCGGGAGAGGGTGCCTCGCAGCGCGAGGCGGGTGAGGGTGAGCGCCGCTGAACCGCCCTCATCCGGTTGCCTCCGGCAACCACCTTCTCCCGCGTGCGGGAGAAGGAAAGCCCCCTCACGCGTGTTCTTTTTCACCCGTCTCGAGGGCTGCCAATATGCTGGCCACCAGCGCACGCGCTGACTCAGCCGACATTTCAACTGCCACCTTGCGCGTCGTATCGCCCGACATGAAATCAATCGACAAAGCGTGGTCGAGGGACGCATGAAACGGGTGATCGAAATAGACATGCGCGGCGGTGACATTAGACCATCCGCCAGCGCCCTTGGCCGATCCGAAAATTTCGGCTTTTTCGGTGATGTAAGAGCACATGGACGAAGCCCTCAAGCCAGATGTCTGCGATAGAAGGCATAAACCTTCTGCCAGCCGTCATTGGCCTGCTCGACGCGATAGGCTGGGCGCTCTGCCGCAAAGAAGGCGTGACCCGCACCATCATAGCGATGGAACTCATAAGTCTTGCCACAGGCCTTCAGCATGGCTTCGAGCGTATCGACCTGTGCGGGTGACGGGTTCTTGTCTTCATTGCCAAACAGGCCGAGCAATGGCGCCTTCAATCCATCCGTCAGATCAATCGGTGCTACGGGGCGCTGCACTGTGAGCTGGGTCGGATCATCAACCACCACATTGCCACCCCAGCAATCGACCGCAGCATCGACGCCATCCAGTCGGCAGGCGGCCAGAAATGTGTGACGGCCACCCGAGCAGAAGCCGATCATGCCGACTTTGCCATTGGAGCCTGGCTGCGCGCGCAAAAAGTCCATCGCGCCTTTCACATCACCCACGACTTCATCATCATAGACACCACCTGCCGAGCGTGCCTTGGCAGCGAGATCATCGGGCGTGCCAGGGCCAAAGCGATGATAGAGATGATGCGAAATGCAGGCGAAGCCCTGATGCGCAAGCTTGCGCACCGCTTCCATAGTCCAATCGTCCCAACCTGGCATGTGATGGATCAGCACGACGCCGGGAAACGGCCCCGGTCCCGAAGGGCGCGCATAATAAGCTTCAACTTTTTCGCCCTTATTGCCCGTGATGGTGACAATCTCAGCGATCATTCCGCGATACGACATTTTCTTGTTTCCTCCCGAAAATTCTCAAGGGCGATGCTTAAGAAAAAGAGGGAGAAAGTCAAAGGCTCTGGGCACCTTCAAACAAGGCCAATTGGGGAGCCGCAGGCAGCTTGGGGCGGGCATGCACAAGCGGGTTCCAGTCCCGCGTCATGATGTAGGGCCGTGCCCATCGCAGACCACGTGTGAGGCGGGCCACATCCGCCAGACGCAACGCCTGCCCGCGCCGACCTTTGAGGATTCGCTCAACACTTTTTTCGCCTAGCCCCGGCACCTGCAGAAGAAGCTTGCGTGGTGCCCGATTGACATCAACCGGCGTGACAACTGGCCCCTTCAGCTTCTGCAACATGAACCAACCCCGTTTATATGTTCATGTTTTGTTCTAGCCTGAATTGAGCAAATTGTCAAGCTGATCAAACCCTCCTTCCCCTTGTGGGGAGGACGAGTCGGGCGAGAGTTCAGCCTAGCGCGTCACGCTTGTACAATTGCGGGAAGAAGCGGGCGCAGGCGATGGCCACGAGAATGGTGCCCACACCGCCCGCCACCACTGCAGGCACTGGCCCAACCAGGGCTGCCAGCGTTCCGGATTCAAACTCGCCCAATTCATTCGACCCGCCGATGAACAGCATGTTGACCGCTGACACACGCCCGCGCATTTCATCCGGTGTTTCAATCTGGATGAGCGTCGAGCGGATGAAGACGCTGATCATGTCAGAGGCACCCAGCACAAACAGAAAGCCGAGCGCGACATAAAAATTGGTCGACAGACCAAAACCAATAGTCGCCAAGCCAAACAGCGCCACAACCTGAATCAACCGCAAACCTGCTTGGCGCTGCAGCGGATAATGCGCCAGCATGATCGACATGATGAAAGCACCAACCGCAGGTGCTGAGCGCAAAAAGCCGAGCCCAAATGGATCGACCAGAAAAATATCGGCCGCATAAATGGGCAAAAGCGCAGTAGCACCACCCAGCAAAACAGCAAACAAATCGAGCGTGATGGCTCCCAAAATAATCGGCTTTGAGAAAATAAAGCGCAGGCCCGCCGTCATATATTGAAATGTCAGCTTGTCAGGGCGATTCGTGATCGGACGCGGTGTCATCATAAAATAGGACACGAAACTCACACCAAAGCAGAGTGCCGTCACACCAAAGACAACATCTGGCCCCAGCGCATAGAGCAACCCGCCGATGGCGGGGCCTGCAATGGTCGCTGTCTGGTAGGCTGAAGAGCTGAGCGCAATCGCATTGCTCAACGTGTCATTGGGCACGAGGCTTGGAATGATCGCCCCGCTTGCAGCACCCGAGAAAGCGCGCGCCACACCAAAGACAACAATCAGCATATAGAGAAATGGCACACTCACCGTCTCAGTCGCTGCCGCAATGAACAGCGCCACTGCTGCCGCGGTTGAAAGGAATGTGCACAGCGCCATGATTTTCTTGCGCGGGAACATATCCGCCACCTGTCCGGCAGGAAGCGCCAGCAGAAAATTTGGCAAGAAAATGCACAGGCCCACAAGACCCAGCGCAAAAGCGCTGCCCGTCAGCGAATAGACAAGCCAGCCAATCGCGACATCGACCATTTGCACAGCCAGCGCATTGAACGTGCGCCCGATATAAAAGGCTGTAAAATCACGGTAACGAAAGGCCGCAAAGCCGCCTGAATTAGCCAAGGTAAACACCTGATCTCGTGCGGCGCATGCGCCTGATAAATTGCAACTTCTCTATGCAAGGGGATTCTGTCAAATCAGGGCTCAGGTCAAGGCACGGCCATAGGTGCCGAGCGCCTGTAAAATGCGACCCTCCAAGGTTTTCATAAACCGCATAATATCACCATCAGGTGCATGGGCCTGGCGGCCTGCTGGCAGCACGGCATAAAGCGTGCGCGTCAGTGCAGGCCGATCAATTTTTCGCCCCACCAATTTGCCCGCACGCAATTCTTCTGCTGCAAGGGAATAAGGCATGATGCTCGCACCAACCCCGCGTGCGATCAGCGATTTCATCGAATTGATCGAATGGACTTCGAAAGCCACGCGCAATTTCAGTGAGAGCCTTTGCGCTTCCGCCTCCACAATGGAGCGGATGAGACCGCGCTCACCACCAATCACAAGCTCGGCTTCCAATGCCTCAGCCAGCGAAATCGTCGGCGCATTGGGCGCATTCTCAGGCGCTGTCACAAAAACAAAATCTTCTTCCAGGATGGCTTGGCGCTCAAAGCCAGTGCGTGCGCCAATATTATAGGCAAGGATCACGTCGAGCTGGTTACGCTCCAGCCCTTCGGCCAGAACATTGGAGCGCTCTTCCGACAGCGAGAGAAAGACACCGGGCATTTCGCGCCGCGCTTCCAGCAAGACGTCCGCACCTATCAGCAGCATGATAGAGGGCGACAGACCCAGCACGATGGACTCTTTTTTGGCAGAGCCCAGCGACTGGACCTCACTGCGCATGTCCTCGACATCGCGCAAAATCTTCTTGGTACGCTCATAGAGCAAGCGCCCGGCATCGGTGGGCGACACGCCGCGCGAATGGCGCAGAATCAGTGCCACATTGAGCTCTTTCTCAAGCTGGCGAATTTGTGCACCCAACGCTGGTTGAGCGAGATGCAATTGCTCGGCAGCCGCGGTCATATTGCCTGCTTCAATCACACGCTGAAAATAGGTGAGCTGCCGAAGATTGATCGTCGCCTCCATCGATGGAACAAAGTGATCTTATACGAAAAGGCGCCAAACGAGAAAAGGCGGCCCGAAGGCCGCCTTTGAACAGTCTACAGCCGTTGACCGGCTTTTCTTCTTTCTTGTGCTGCACCCATTCGGGCTCCAGCCACACCGCTCCCCGTTTAGCCTGCGGTGTAATTGCCGTATTTGATGAGATTGGCCTTCTGGGCTTCGTTGCGCGGTTCCAGCTTGAACGTGCGCGCAGCATTGCCGCCCAGAATATTGTGCTTGGCCTTTTCCGACAGGAAGGGCAGATCATAGATCGTGCTCGGCAAGTCGAAATCCCAATGCGGATAGTCAGACGCATACATGAGCTGCGTTTCAGCATTCATCATGCGGAACGTTGTTTCCAACGCTTCCATGTCCTGTATTTCCATGGGCTGCGTTGAATAGAACATGTCACGCATATAATCCGACGGCTTCTTCTTCAGAAGCGGGGCTTCCGATGGGCGCATCATATATTCGTGGTCAAGGCGCTGCATCAGGAACGGGATCCATGCGAGACCCGATTCGATCCAGATCACGGGCAGCTTGGGGAAGCGTTCGCCCATGCCGTTGATGACCCAGTTCGTGCAATGCAGGATGTTGTAGAACGAGAAGCCAAGCGCATGCACCGAGATGAAGCGGTTCAAGCCCTTGAACACAGGCTCACCCCAGTTGGGGCCGGAATGGAAGGCCAGCGACAGGCCGCGCTCTTCAATCGCGCGATAGACTTTCATCAGCGCATTGTCGTGAACGGGAAGCGTGCGCACAGTCGTCACCATGAAGCCGGTGACGCCCTTGCGGCCGCCGAAGGTTTCGACCTGACGCAATGAGGCTTCCGGATCTGACAGAGGCAGAGCAAGCTGCGTGTAGAAGCGGCCATGATTTTCCGGCAGCACAACTTCGGTGAGCCAACGGTTGTAGGCCCAGCAAAGTTCGACTTCCATTTCCTTCTGCGGATGCAGGCCGACATTCAGCATGCCTGTGGGGAAGAGGCAGGAATAATCGACACCCATGGCGTCCATCCAGCGCTCGCCGAGCTGCACGTCGCGCAGCTTGCCGGGTTCTGTCTTTTCCGTCATGCGCAGCGGATAGCGTGTGACGCGCCCGCCCATGTCCTGATAGCCAACCTGGGCTGGCACGATCGAGTGTCGGCCCTTGGCGCGACCCGACATGGTGAGCTGACGCAACACGTCATTTTCCATGAAGGGGAGAATTTCATTGAAATTCTCGTTCTCATAATGATGCGCATCGCAATCGACGATGAGCATGTCTTCATACTTGCGATCACGCGCCTGTTCAGCGGCGTGCGCCAGCAGCTTCGATGTATTGAGTTCTTCGACGGTGACGCGGCGTCCGCGGTCAGCAATCAGATCCATATGTTCCTCCCATTATCTGCAGCAGTCGCGGCTCAACGGCCGGTCCAGCTCTGCCACATGCCGAGTTCGAATACTTGCAAGTCTGCGGCCTTCAACATGGCGCCGCAAATGGTCAACACGTCTGTGCCAGACACCACTGCCGGACCGGGAAGAACCGGATAAGGCTCTCCCGCTTCCACTTTCGCGCCATAGGCTTTCACCAAGGCGCCCAGCAATGCATGCATGGCTTCAGGCGACACCACATCGAGCTTGCCATTGATCGTGGCAAGATCGATTTCGCGTGCCAGTGTAATGGCGCGCTCGGAAATCACTTTGTCAGTCGTGCTCTCAAGCGACGACATAGACATCGTCTCCCTTGGTGACGACCTGATAGTTCTTGAGCTTCAACTTGCGGTCGGAGATGCACTCACCCGACTTCATGTCATATTCGTAGCCATGCCACGGGCAGACGAAGTTCATGTCTTTTTCGGAGAAGTAGAGTCCCATCGACGTCTTGTCTTCGCGCAGATGCTCTTCGACCTTCGCAATGGTCAGGCCTTCACAAGCCGGCCCGCCCTGATGCAGGCAATAATTGCTATAGGCGTAGAAGTTACCCTCGTGGCGGAAAACACCGACTTCGGTATCGCCAACTTTCACGATCTGGCGGGTGCCGTCCGCGAATTCGGACACGCGTCCAACGAATTGTTCGGCCATCGTCTTAAAACCCTCCCTGACTTGCGCCTTTTGGCCTCTTGTGAACCAGCCGATCAAAAGATCGACCAGCAGCCGAGCCATGGCTGCACTATGGGATGATTTAAGGGGGTGACTCGCCTTTTGTCCAAGATATTTCTTTGAGGAGAGACCAAATATTTTCTTTGGTCTAGTCAGGTGGTGGCCGTCAGCAACGCCAGATCGAGCAAGGCGCTGGGCCGGCGCAATTCTTCTAACAGGTTGAAATGATGGCACTTATCGAGATGAAGTGGGGTCTGGGCACCCCAGGCCACGGCCATTTCAGCCGATTGGCGTTTGAATTCATCGGTCTCAAGCGCACCCAGAACCAGCCCCACACGGGTTTTGGGCTGTGGGCAAAAGAGCGGCGAGAGGGCACGCGCCTCATCGCGGTCGCTCAGGCCGATCATGCGGCCCATCGGCAGATGGAAGAGTGGATCAAGGTCAAACACACCCGACAGCAGCAGGACCGAGGCGATGTCTGGCCCGTGCGGATCAGCGGCGGCCATGGCCGCCAGATGTGCACCCGCACTATGGCCAGCCAGATGGAGGCGCGCAGGGTCAAAACCAAGCGCTGCTGATTGCCCGACCAGAAATTGCAAGGCATGACGCAGGCTCAGCACGATCTCAGCGAGCGGTGTTTCTGGACACAAGGGATAATCCAGCACGGCAACCGCAAACCCTTGCGCGCGCATGCCCTCTGCAAACTGGCCATGCTGATCTTTCGTGCAGGCCTGCCAATAGCCACCATGCAGAAACACCCACAGTGGCGCATCAGCGCGCGCCGCTGGATAAAAATCCAGCATCTCATCACGGCCACGCCCGTAATACAGATCAAGCGCGCCAGCGTTTTGCCGCGCGACAGCGCCATCGGCATTCCATTCTGCAAACACGCTTTGCATATCGGGCACTTGCAAACGCGGCGCATAGGCGCGCGCAAGCTCGCCCATGGTCATGCCCCGCCAGATGGGCGCAGCATCACGGGGCGGCGCAATGGCAGCATCAGCCTCCACTGCAAATGCGCCTTGCCCAAAAAAGATGGGGCGGCGCAAACCGCCGAAAACTTCGCGCCAGGCGAGATCGATCTCGCGGCGTGAAAGATGAAACGCCTGCGGCTCTGGCGCGTGAATGCGCAGCCGCAACATATCAGCAGGTGCTGCACCCTGTTTGGCAAGGTCTGCAGCCACAAGTGACAAAGCCTCTCGCAATGCGTGATCTGGCGCCTGTTGCGCAGATGTGCCACGCACCGTGATGAAACGCATTTCAGAATGCGACATGGCGATGCACCTCTGCTCTGTCTCGTGCGAGATCAGCACTTGTGCCCGACCAGATGGTGCGGCCCTTCTCAATCACAAAATGCCGATCGGCAAGGCGCTCGAGCACATGGATGTTTTTGTCGACGATCAAAATGGATTGTCCCGCCTGTTTGAGCGTCTCAAGGCAGCGCCAGATTTCGGCGCGGATCACGGGCGCAAGCCCTTCTGTTGCTTCATCCAGAATGAGCAGATCAGGATTGGTCATCAGTGCGCGGCCAATGGCGAGCATTTGCTGTTCGCCGCCTGACAGCGTGGACCCATTCTGGTCTTGGCGCTCATCAAGACGCGGAAACAGCGCGAAGATGCGCGCCAACGTCCACGGATTATCAGCCGAGCGGCGATTGGCAGCCGTGGCGACAAGATTTTCGAGCACAGAGAGAGAGGTGAAAATCTGTCGCCCCTCTGGCACAAGACCAATGCCCATACGCGCCACGCGATCAGCGGGAAGCCCGTCAATATCTTCACCCTTGAAGGTAATGTGACCAGCGAGCGGGCGCATCAATCCCATAATCGTGCGTATGGTGGTCGTCTTGCCCATGCCATTGCGGCCGAGCAGCGTCACAACCTCGCCTGCCCCGATATCAAGCGCGATATCAAAGAGCACCTGGCTTGGCCCATAAGCGGCGGCGACGGAGCGAAGCGACAGCATCAATCCTCCCCCGTTCCCAAATAAGCCTCGCGCACGCGCGGATCATTTTGAATCTCATCCGGCGCGCCACTCGCGATGATCGCGCCATAGACCAGCACGGAAATGCGATCGGCCAGAGCAAAGACAGCTTTCATGTCATGCTCAACCAGCAGCATGGCCATGTCACCGCGCAGACCTTGCAGAATGGCAATCATCTGCGCGCTTTCAACAGGCCCCAGACCCGCCATAGGCTCATCAAGCAACAACATGCGCGGCGCGCTCGCCAGCGCAATAGCAAGCTCCAATTGCTTGCGCTCGCCGTGCGACAAATCGCTGACACGCACATCGGCCCGCGCCGCCATATTGGCGCGCGCCAAATGTTGCTCGGCCTCATCAGCTGAAGCGCCCCGCGCATAGAGCGCTGCAACCACATTGTCGCGCGCCGTGTAATCAGCCAGCACTTGCGGCACCTGAAACGTGCGCGCCAAGCCGCGCCGCACGCGCTGGGCCTGCGATAGCTTGCCCATATCGACGCCATCCAGACGGATACTGCCGCTCTCAGGTGTGATCTCACCCATGATCTGAGAGATCAACGTCGTCTTGCCTGCGCCATTGGGACCGATCAGTGCATGCACTTCGCCAGCCCGCAGATCGAGGCAGACATGATCGGTGACGCGCAAGCCGCCGAAGTTTTTCGTGAGATCATCGATGACCAGCAGAGCGCTCATGATTTGCGCCCGCCAATGCGGGCCAAGCCGCCTTTGAATGCCAGCACCATCAGCACCAGCAGCGGTCCCAAAATCGCCTGCCAATGTTCAGTCCAGGTGTTGAGCGTGGCCTCGAGACCCATCAATGCAAAGGCACCCAGCACCGGCCCGACGATCGTGCCGGAGCCACCCAGCACACACATGATGAGCAACTCGCCCGATGTCGTCCAATGCATGAGATCAAGCGACACAAAGCGCCCGAGATTAGCCATCAGCGCGCCCGCAAGACCCGCCCCCATGCCAGAGATGATGAAAGCAATCCATTTCACGCGGAATGTATTCACACCCACCGCCTGCATGCGCCGCTCATTCTGGCGAATACCACCAAGCAAAAGCCCAAAGCGCGAATGCAACACACGCGCGCAGATGGCGAGCCAGACCAGCAAAAAGCCTAGCGTCACATAAAAGAAGGTCGCATCATCGCGCATGTTCAGATCAAACAAGCCATTGCGGCGGCGCATCGTTAAGCCGTCATCCCCGCCATAGGCTTTCAGCGCGAGGAAAAGGAAGAAGATCATCTGCGCAAAGGCCAGTGTGATCATGATGAATTGAATACCGCTGGTGCGCAGAGCCAGCGCGCCAATGATGGCTGCAGCACATCCACTGACCAGCATGGCCACCAGCACATTGACGAGAAGCTGATCGCTGCCTGGCAGAAGCCCGAGGAACGGCAGTCCTGAAATGGCATGCGTGGTTGAAATGCCAATCGCATAAGCGCCAATGCCATAAAAGGCTGCATGGCCTAGACTGACGAGCCCGCCAAAACCTAGCGCAATGTTGAGCGCGCTGGCTGCCAATCCCAAAATCATCATGCGCGTGAACAAACTGATCAGCGCTGGCGCGCCCATTTTCTCTGCGATGAACGGCCACGCTAGCAAAAGCGCAAGACCGATTGCGGATGCGATGAGTTTACGCATGGCCGGGGAACAATCCCTTCGGCTTGATCAGCAGTACCAGCGCCATGAGCAGATAAACACCCATGGCCGAAATGCCAGACGCAAGCGCATCGGCCTCAGAGCCCGCCATCATCCCACGCAAAATCTGCGGCAGGAACGCACGCAAGCTTGTGTCAACAAGCCCGACCAGCAAGGCGCTCCAGAAAGCGCCTGCAACGGAGCCCAGCCCGCCAATCACAACAACAACGAATGTGAGAATGAGAATTTGCTCGCCCATGCCCACTTGCACAGACAGCAGCGGCCCCGCCATCAAACCGGCAAAGCCAGCCAGCAGCGCGCCGAGGCCAAAGACAATTGTCGAAAGCAGGCGAATATCAACACCCAGCGCCTGCACCATCTCGCGATGCGTTGCGCCTGCGCGCACCAGCATGCCAAGCCGCGTGCGCTGAATGAGAAGAAACAAAGCACCCGCGCTCAGCAAGCCCGCCGCAATGATGCACAGGCGATAGGCCGGATAGGGAAACAGGCCCAGATCAACAGCGCCCGACAATGCGGGCGGAATTTGCACAAACAATGGCTGGCGGCCAAAGAGCAGGATGATCGTCTGATTGAAAAACAGGATCAGACCAAAGGTTGCCAGCACCTGATCCAGATGATCGCGCGCATAGAGATGACGAATGACAAGATATTCCACCGCCATGCCAGTCAGGGCCGCCGCGGCAAGACCCGCGGGAATGGCCAGCAAAAACGAACCCGTGAGTTTGGCCGCAAAGGCCGCCGCATAAGCGCCCACCATATAGAGCGAGCCATGGGCGAGATTGATGACACCCATAATGCCGAACACAAGCGTCAGGCCCGCCGCCAGCAAAAACAGCATGACGCCGAGCTGGAGGCCGTTCAACAGCTGTTCAAGAATGAGTGTCATGTTGCGCCGTCATTGCGAGAAGCGAAGCGACGAAGCAAACCAGAGCCGCTGGCCGCGGTCTGGATTGCTTCGCTACGCTCGCAATGACGTCAGAGCTTGCAATCCTTGGCGTAGAAGTCACCCGTGTTGGACGAAATCTTGCCATTGGTCTTGATGATCGGCGCGCCATCAGCGCCCTTCACCACTTTCATCGAATACCAATCCTGCACAGGATGCTGGTTGTTGCCGAATTTGAAGTTTCCGCGGACGGACGCAAAATCGGCTTTCAGCATGGCGGTGCGGAAGGCTTTGGCATCATCCACCTTGCCGCCAGTCTGCTTCAGCGCCGCGCCAATGGCGAGTGCGGTGTCAAAACCCTGGCTGGCGTAATAGGTGATCGGACGATTGTATTTTTTCATCCAGGCGTCGACGAAGGCCTTGTTGGCGGCATTGTCGAAATCGCTGTTCCACTGCGCCGACACATTGACGCCGACAGCAGCTTCGCCAATCGCCTTCAGAGTGACCGCATCCATCGAGGGTGAGGGCACAACCATCGGGATCTGCTCCAGCAGGCCCGCCTGCTGATATTGACGCAGGAACGCAATGCCTGCCCCGCCGGGATGGAACTGGAAGATGAAGTCAGGCTTGGCGGGCGCGGATCTGCGCGATCTCTGCGGCGAAATCATTCTGATCCAGCTTGGTGAACACCTCGCCAATCACTTCGCCCTTGAACGTGCGCTTGAAACCTTCCAGCGCATCTTTGCCCGCCGGATAATTCGGGGCGAGGATGAACGCCTTCTTGTAACCAAGGTTATTGGCGTTTGAGCCAGCGCTTTCGTGCAGTGAATCATTCTGCCAGGACACGACATAATAATTGGCGTGGCATTCCTTGCCGGCGAGATTCGACGGGCCCGCATTGGGGCTCACATAAATGCCGCCCTCTTCGAGCACGTCGGGCACAACGGCCAGCGCGACATTCGAGAAGACAATGCCAGTGAGCAGTTTCACCTTGTCGGTCTTCATGAACTTTTCGGAGATCTGCTTGCCTTGGCCGGGCTTCAGGCCATCGTCTTCAACGAGCACCTGCACCGGCACGCCGCCGAGCTTGCCGCCCTGCATGTCAATGGCGAGCTGGAAGGCGTCGCGAATGTCTTGGCCAAGATAGCCGCCCGGACCCGAGAGGGTCGTGATCATGCCGATCTTCAGCGGCTCTTGTGCCTGCGCGGCACCAGCAGCACAAAAAGCGGCGGCCGCTACGGCCATCATGCGCATGGATTTCATGTCGTCCCCCCACAAAACTTGAGGGGTCTTTTTTAGAGGTGCCGGGGTGGCACTGGCAAGCCCAAGGCTTGGAATGATCCGTCATTGCGAGCGAAGCGAAGCAATCCAGGGGCCTCAGTTGGGTCTAGATGGATTGCCGCGTCGGCCTTTGGCCTCCTCGCAATGACGGGGGCGAAGCCCCCGTCACGCGCTATCCTCACTTCGCCTTTAGCTTGTCAGCCCAAGACATATCAATATAGGTCGCGCCATCGCCCTTGGCGGGATTGCCATAGACGCGGCGCAGATCCAGCACTGCCTGCACACCCTTGGTGTTCAAAGCGGCGTTGCGGGTGAGACCACCGGGGCCTGTCAAGCGCTTCCAGATTTCTTCTGCATCCGCCTTGGCCAGACCCGGCGTGCGCTTCATCAGCACTTCCACCGCGCCGTCTTTGTTGTCGAACACATAGTTTTGGGCGGCAATCACAGCGCGGGCCAGGGCCAGCACTTCTTTTTCGTGACCCTTCGCCCAGCTCTTGCGCACGGCATAGACCGAGCCCTGCGAGTCGCCCAGCGCAACGGCCACATCATCGAGAATGGTGAAGCCCTTCTTCTGCAGCTGAATGTCCTGCGGCGAAGAAATGATCGCGACATGCGCGCGGCCATCTTCGAGCGCAGCCATGCGGCCATCGGTGGCACCAACGGCGATCAGCGTGTAGTCCTTGTCGGACAGGCCCTTGCGCTTCAGGATCTCATAGAGAACCGTGGCGTAACCAGAGGCCACCGCATCGACCGCCAAAACCTTGCCCTTCAGATCGGCATAGGTCTTGATTTCCGGACGCGCGACAACGCTGTTCAAACCCGAATGCACGCCCAGAATGGCGGTCAGGTCGTAATTGTCGAATTTGATCGCGCCCTGACCATCAGTGTAGGCGACGATATTGTCGAAGGCCGTGGTGACGAATTCATATTTGCCATTCATCACATCAGCCATCTGCTCTTGCGAGCCAGCGGTTTTGTCGAGTGTGACGGCGAGGCCTTCCTTGGCAAAGAAGCCCTTGTCCTGTGCAACCCAAGCCGGAAGATTGGTCGCACCACCAAAGCCGATCATGCGGATCGGTGTGGGCGCCTGCGCGAAGGCCTGCATGGAACATGAAACGGCCAGCGCAAAAGCCAGACCGCAACGACGTGTCAGATTAAGCATCGTCTTGTCCTCTCCCTGATTTTGATTAGCCGCCAATTTTATGGGCGCGCACCTTCATGCGTAGCTCGCCAAAAGCCGGCAGCGAGTTGACGCGGATCACATCGCCCGGCTGCACAGGGCCAACGCCCTTGGGCGTGCCCGTGTAAAGCAAATCGCCAGGATGCAGCGTGTAAAAGGACGAGGCAAACTCGATCAGGCGGCGAATACCGTAGACCATGTGCTGCGAATTTGAATCCTGACGCTTGTCATCATTCACATGCAGCGTGAAAGGAATATCATCGACATCCTTGATCTCGTCAGCTGTCACCAGCCACGGACCCATCGGCGTGTAACCATCAACAGACTTGCGGAACGAACGATCTTCGGGCCCGCGCACGGTCATATCGAGGCCCAGCGAATAGCCGGCGACATAATCCAACGCCTTGTCGAGTGGAATGTCCGTGCCAGTCTTGCCGATCACGACAACGATTTCCGCTTCATGGTCATTGCGCCGATCTGGAAAGCGGATCGGGATTTCTTCGTTCATGCCGATCACAGATGAGTTGGCTTTGAGGAAAATACCCGCCTTGCCGATATCTGAGCCCATTTTGGAGGGCGCATTCATGCGCGCGGCTTCCATTTCTGCAATATGGTCACGGTAATTGGTCGGTGCGGCCATGGTTTTGGACCAACGCGCCACGGGTGCCAGCAGCTTCACCTGTGAGAGCGGCTTGCCTGGCGCTTTTTTGGCGGTGTCTTCCAGCTCACTGCGGATCTGTGGGAGCGCTGCAATCACAGCATCACCACGCATGTCATAAGGCGCATTGGCGCGCACGCGCGTCTGGATATCACTCACATCGTGCACATTGTCCCCGATGACAACGCCCAAGCGATCAGTGTCGAAGCGGCAAAGTTTCATTGTTGTTCTTCCTTTTTGAATTACAAATTTGGATCAGGCTTCTGCATTCTGGACACGATGCTCAAGCCAGCGCAGCAGAGCGACAATGGCAATGAGGGGGAGAATCTGGATCACACCCAGCGCGCACACTGCGCCATAGGAGCCACCCTCTTCCCACATGGTAAGACTGATCGTGCCCAACACATGCGTGCCCGGACCCGTCAGCATGATAGAGGCGCCCAGTTCACGCACGGCCAGCACGAAAATGTAAATCCAGGCCGAGAGCGCGACCGGAATCAGCAGTGGCAGCAGGATGCGTCGAAACACCTGCCCATAGCTCGCACCCGATGTGTGGGCGGCTTCTTCCAGCTCTTTGTGAATCTGCACCAGACCACCCGAGGCGAAGCGCATACCATAGGGCATGTAGAGCGTCAGATAGGCGATCAGCAAAATCCAGATCGTATTGTAGACCGGAATCGGCAGCAGCAGATAAGCAAACAGAATGCTCGCGCCGACAATGATTGACGGGAAAGCAATCGGCAGGAAGGCGAGCAGATCCAGCATCCAGCCAAAGCGCGGGATCGCGCGCTGCGCAATCCAGGCGAGCAGAAACGACAGCCCGACAATGATCGTGGCCGACATCGCGCCCAGCGACACAGAGGTTGTCACTGCATCGGCAAAAATCGGATAGCTGAGCACGAAGGCATAATTGGCCGAGGTCATCTCACCCGCACCTGCCATGAAGGGCAATGTCGGCTTGATGAAGAGCGACTGCCAGATCAGCGTTGCCACCGGCAGGCCCAATGCAAAGGCAAAGAGCAGACCTGTCAGCGCGCACAAAGGCCAGCGCCAGACACCGAGTTTCATGCGCGTCGGCTTATAACCTTTGCCGGTGATGGTGGCGAAAGCCTCTGCATTGCGCGTCGAGCGTCGATACAGAAAGACCGAGACCACGCACATGACCAGCAGCGTGATCGACAAGGCACTCGCTGTGCCAAGCTCGGGCTGCGAGCCGCGAATGGCAGCTTGAATATCTGTGGTGAAAACTTCGATACGGGCCGGATTACCAATCAGGCGCGGCACTTCAAAGCTTTCAATGCCGCGAATGAACAGCAAGAGCAGTGTTGAGAGAATAGCTGGCCGCATCATCGGCATGGTGACGCGACGCGCAATCTGGAAGGTGCGCGCGCCCGACATATAGGCTGCCTCTTCCATGCGCACATCGAGAGAACGGAACGCGGGGCCGAGCAGCAGATAGGCCAGTGGAAAATAATGCGCCGACAAAACCCAGATCATGCCACTCATCGAATAAATATTGAGCGGTGCGACCTCTGTACCTAAAGCCATTTTCAGAAGCGAATTCACCCAGCCGACATTGGGGCTGAGGATCAGCATCCAGGCCATGGTGGTGAGCAGACCGGGCAGTGCGAAGGACAACAGAGTGAGCGAGTGAAACACTTCACGCCCCGGCATATCCGTGCGCTCCACCGCCCAAGCGACAAAGCCGCCCAGAACAAGTGTCAGCACACCAGCGCCACCGGCAAAGACCAGTGAGTTCCAGAACAGGCGCAGCAAATGCCATTGCGTATAGGCATTGATGAAATTATCGAAGGTGAAATCACCCGGTCCGTAGATCGTGTCTTCTGCAAAGGCAGTATAGAACAAGGCTGCCAGCGGCACGATGACGAGCCAGGCGACAAAGATCACGCCAAGAATGGCGATCAGCTTCGCTGGTGAAAAAGCAAACAAGCGATCACGCCATGTCGGCGCGGCGGCAATGTCCATGCCAGTCGAGAGAGCCAAAACCTGTTTCCTCCGAAGCGGCGGCTTTTTTGTGCCACCTGTTTTTGTCTGTGTCGTCTTTTAGCGCGGCTTCAAAAGCTCGGTCGTGATCTTCTGCCACTTCTTCTCGTCTTCAGGCGAGAAGTTTACCGGGATGACTTTGTTGGTGCCAAAGCGCTTCATTGTGTCAGGTGGATTGGCATTGACGTCAGGGCGCACAGGCAGACGACCCGCTTCGGTGAGCAACGTCTGCGCTTCTTTGCTGACAAGGAAGTTTGTGGCCAGCTGCGCCATTTTGGGGTGGGGCGCGCGCACATTGATGCCCGCCTGACCAAAGAACAGACCGACCGGCTCCATCGCCCACCAATCCGTATCGCCACCCTTCAACATCACATTGATGGTAAGGTTGGTGTAATTGTTGATCGCCACCCAATATTCGCCAAGCCCCACAGAGCGGGCGAGCGCCAGATGTCCATCGACCACCGTCGGCTTCAGATTGGCGACAAGGTCACTGATGATTTTGCGCGCCTTGGCCTCACCAAAATGGGTGAACATGGCATAGACCCACTGGCTGTCGTTGCCATCAATGGCAACTTTGCCAGCCCAGTCTTTGCGGGTCGCCATTTCCTCATAGGTCTTGGGCAGCGTCGCCTTATCGACGAACTTGGTGTTGAAGGCAGGTGAATTGTAATTGGAATAGACGCCGTACCATTTCTTCTTGGGATCAATGGCCACGGGGTCGATGTTCTTGGCCTCCGGCAGATCGAGCACCTGCAAGAAATCCTGCGGCAACTTGCTGACCGCTGTGGTGACCACCAGATCCCAGGACTTTTGCTGGGCGCGCGCTTCCAGCACAATGCGGCTCATCAGGCCCGTGTCGGACGAGCGCACGAATTGCACGCGCAGGCCGGTGGCGCTTTCAAAAGCCTTCCAGAGCGGCAAAGCTTCCTGCTCGTTCATCGATCCATAGACGATGATTTCATTGCCCTCTGCCTTGGCGGCAGCCAGCAGATCGGGGGGCATCCAGCTATGGGCTTGGGCGAGTGCAGGTGACACGGGGGTCAGGGTCAGGCCAGCCGCCCCGAGGGCAGCGCCTTTCAACAGGTTGCGACGCTGAAAATCCATGATGGGCCTCCCTCGAACCCCGCTCTTATCCGGCGGTATTATGTTCCCCCACTATGGCGCGGTGGGGCTGGCCAAGGCAAGAGCGCTCAGCGGCGCTCCAGGCCGGCGCGCCGCAGGGCATCGGCCAGAGCCCCCGAGGCGCTGGCGGGGGCCGCCGCCTTTTGCTGCACCTGTTTGACCGCCCGCTGGACGCCCGGCAGATCGCCATCGCGCTGGCGGGGGGCCTGAGCACCCGGCTCCATATCCATCCGCATGGTCAGGCTGATGCGCTTGCGCGGTGCATCGACCTCCAAAACCTTCACTTTTACAACATCACCCGATTTGGCGACGTCGCGCGGGTCTTTCACAAAGGTCGTGGACATGGCCGAAATATGCACCAAGCCGTCCTGATGGACGCCAATATCCACAAAGGCGCCAAAGGCGGCGACATTTGTGACGACACCTTCCAGGATCATGCCGGGCCGCAGATCGGAAATTTTCTCGACACCATCCTGGAAAGACGCCGTCTTGAAAGTCGGGCGCGGATCGCGACCGGGCTTTTCCAGCTCTTTGAGAATATCGCTGACGGTGGGCAAACCGAAGGTCTCGTCGACGAATGTTTTGGGCTGCAAGGAACGCAGCGATGTCACATTGCCAATCAGCACATGAATGTCGCTCTTGGTGGCCTCCAGAATCCGGCGCACCACCGGATAGGCTTCCGGATGAACGCTGGACATATCGAGCGGATCATCGCCACCGCGAATGCGCAAAAAGCCCGCGCACAGCTCGAAGGCTTTCGCGCCCAGACGTGGCACTTCGCGCAGCGAGGTGCGGCTTTTGAACGGGCCATTGGCATCACGATGGCCAACAATATTTTGCGCCAGAGATTCCGTCAGGCCCGAGACGCGTGCCAAAAGTGGTGCAGACGCCGTGTTGACATCAACACCCACCGCATTCACGCAATCTTCCACCACAGCATCAAGCGAGCGTGACAATTTCACTTCCGACAGATCGTGCTGGTATTGGCCAACACCAATCGACTTGGGATCAATTTTCACGAGTTCTGCCAGCGGGTCTTGCAGGCGGCGCGCAATCGACACCGCACCGCGGATCGACACATCGAGATCGGGCAATTCTGAAGACGCATAAGCAGAGGCTGAATAGACCGAAGCACCTGCCTCAGACACCATGATCTTGGTGAGTTTCAGCTCCGGCGCATATTTCACCAAGTCAGCCGCCAGCTTGTCAGTTTCGCGCGAGGCGGTGCCATTGCCAATGGCAATCAGCTCAACCTTATGTTTGCGGCAGAGATTGGCGAGAATGGCGAGCGATTCATCCCAGCGCTTTTGCGGCTCATGCGGATAAATAGCGGTGGAATCCAGAACCTTGCCGGTCGCATCTACCACAGCCACTTTCACGCCTGTGCGGAACCCCGGATCAAGCCCCAATGTTGTGCGCGCACCCGCAGGTGCCGCCAACAAAAGATCACGCAAGTTACCTGCAAACACTTTTACTGCATCTTCTTCCGCATGCTGCCACAGCCGCACGCGCAGATCGACGCAGAGCGAGGATTCAAGCCGCGTGCGCCAGGTCCAGCGCACGCAGTCGGACAGCCATTTGTCTGCCGGCCGGCCCGTATTGGAAATGCCGAACTTGGCCGCAATGCGGTTTTCATAAAGCGTCGGCACGCCCGGCACTACGGGTTCAGAATCGGCTTCCATCTTGAGGTCGAGCATCTCTTCTTTTTCGCCACGGAACATGGCGAGGATGCGATGCGAGGGAAGCTTGGTGAGCGGTTCGGAGAAATCAAAATAGTCGGAGAATTTTGCACCCTCGGCCTGTTTGCCGTCGCGCACGCTGGAGCGCAGACGACCACGCGTCCAGAATGTCTCGCGCAGATCGCCGATCAGCTCGGCATTTTCAGCAAAAGTTTCGACCAGAATGGAGCGCGCGCCTTCAAGCGCGGCCTCAATCGTTTCGATGCCCTTGTCTTTGTCGATGAATTTTTCACCCTCCACACGCGGATCGAGCATCGGATTGGCGAGCAGACCTGTGGCCAGCGGCTCAAGCCCTGCTTCACGCGCAATCTGCGCCTTGGTGCGGCGCTTGGGCTTGTAGGGCAGATAAATATCTTCCAGCCGCGCCTTGGTGTCGGCCGCATTGATCTGCGCCAGCAGCGCATCGTCCATCTTGCCTTGCTCTGTGATGCTCTCGATCACTGCCTTGCGGCGATCATCCAGCTCGCGCAAATAACGCAGCCGTTCATCCAGCGTGCGCAATTGCGCATCATCCAGCGTGCCTGTCACTTCCTTGCGGTAGCGGGCGATGAACGGAACCGTGGCGCCGCCATCAATCAATTCGACCGCAGCCGTGACCTGCCATTCCTGTACGGAAAGCTCTTCGGCAATGCGCAGATTGATCGACTTCATGAACTGGCCCTTGTGATTCTTTGACGATAAGAAATGAGGGGCGAGGTCTAAGCGGCGCGCCGCCCGGGGTCAAAGCGCGACACAGCCCTACCCCGCGTCATCCACCGGGAACTGCCCCGCGCAAGGCAGTGGCGGCACAATGTCCTGCACAAGGGGACAATGACCATGCCGCGACCATGACTGACGAAACGCCGATTCGGACCCAGCCGATACCCTCGACACAAGCACCCGACGCACCCGAGCCAAAGTCGGATGACACACCCACGGAATGTGGCCTGACGCGCCAAGAACTCCGCGCCATTGTGGCTGAAATCATCGGATAGACCTTTGTCTGAGACACACTGCGCCACAACGACTGGCGCAAATGTCACGAACCCGCCATGATCACGCCTCAGGCTGAATTTGCTTGGCGCGCTTCAAAAGGTTTTTTCGTGATGAACGGCAATTTCATTTCCGAACTCTTGCAAAGCATTACAGAGCGCGGCCGTGATTTGCTCGCCAAAGCGCGCGGGCAAGAGGATGCCTCGCCCGCCAATCTGGCGCGCCTCACTGGCGATCTGCTGACGCGCCGCGGCGAGGCCACAGGTGTTGCCTTGGCTGAAGATGTGCTGACACGCTACGCGCAACTCTCAGGCGATGGACGTCGTGACTTCCTGATCGAACTGGCATCCGTCTATGGCCCCGACCGACACGCGCTGGACAAAGCCATTGATGCCTATCGTGCAGAGCCATCCGATGTGAATGCCTTGCGCTTGCATGAAGCCGCAGAACCGCGCCGACAGGAGTTGATCCGCCGCCTCAACCAAGCACCCGGCGGCACCGCCGCACTTGTGCATATGCGCGAAGATTTGTTTCGCCATGAACGCGCCAAGCCTGAACTGAAGGCACTGGATCAGGATTTCCGTCATCTCTTTTCAAGCTGGTTCAATCGCGGCTTTCTGGTGCTGCGCCGCATTGATTGGTCAACGCCCGCCAATATTCTGGAAAAGATCATCCGCTATGAAGCCGTGCATGAAATCCAGAATTGGGATGATCTACGCCGCCGCACAGAACCCTCTGACCGGCGCTGCTTTGCCTTCTTCCATCCACGCCTGGGGGATGAGCCGCTGATCTTTGTGGAAGTGGCCCTCACGCAAGAGATACCGGATGCGATTGCGCCCCTGCTGGCCTCCGAGCGGCGCGTCATTCAAGGTGCGCAGGCCAATACGGCTGTCTTCTATTCCATCTCCAATTGCCAGGCCGGATTGCGCGGCATTTCCTTTGGCAATTTTCTGATCAAACAAGTGGTCGAAGATTTGCGCCGCGAATGGCCGAAACTCTCGACCTTTGTCACACTCTCGCCCGTGCCGGATTTTGCGCGCTGGCTTGATGGCGAACTCGACAATGAGGCTTCACCCTTGCCCGCTGACATTCGCCAAACACTAGGTGGGCTCAAAGGCGGCTCAAAGACGACCCCGAGCGAGCATATGCGCAAGCCTCTGCTGATGGCGGCTGCGCTGTATTTCACGCAAGCCAAGACCGGCAACAATCTCCCGCGAGACAGTGTGGCGCGCTTCCATCTGGGCAATGGCGCACAAATGGAGCGCATCAACTGGCATGGTGATCTGTCCAAAAAGGGCCTCGCACAGGCCCACGGACTGATGGTCAATTATCTCTATGAGCTTGATGCCATCGAGGAAAATCACGAGGCTTTTGCTGATCGGGGTGAAATCATCATATCCGCCGATGTGCGCCAGCTCCTCAAGCGCAAAGGCACTTCGCGCAACACGCCAGAAGCGGCCGCAAGCTGAAGGGTTTATCCCGACACTCGACTCGGTCTATTGTGCCCCCAACGAAAAACACAAGGGGGGGGGGCCGCAATGGCTGAAGACATACCACCACAGGACAGACCGGACGGCGCGCGAGGCAGCGCGCTGGATGTGCTAATGTCCTTTCTGAAAATCGGCGGCTCGGCTTTTGGTGGCTCGACGCAGGCCATGGTCTTCCGCGAAGTGGTCGATCGCCGCCAGTGGATGAGCGAGCAGCAATTTCTGGTTGGGCAAGCCATTGCGCAGGTTCTGCCCGGTGCCAATCCGGTCAATCTTGCGCTTTATATGGGCCTCAAAGTTGCCGGCGGCTTGGGTGCAGCTGCTGCTGTCTTTGGCATGGTCATCCCCGCTTTCTGCATCATCATGGCCATGGGCTTTGCCTATAGCGAACTCTCCAGCCTGCCCGTGACAAGCTTCGTGCTGCATGGCGTGGCAGCAGCGGGTGTGGGCGCGACCATCTCGCAAGGATTAAAGACCACCCGCAAACTGCCCAAGCGCGCCTCGACCATCATCGTCGGGCTGGGTGTGTTTGTGGCCATCGGACTGTTGCGTTGGCCGATGATCCCCGTTGTCATCGTCGCTGTGCCGCTTTCCATCGTCTGGGCCTATCTCGACCAGCGGAGGGCTGCGTGATGGACAATAAGCTTCTTGGACTTTTCATTGTCTTCACGCCGCTGTCGCTGCTGTCATTTGGTGGCGGACAGGCGATTGTCGCTGACATTCAATATCAAACGGTCTCTGTGCATGGTTATCTCAGCAATGCGCAATTTGCCGATCTCTTCGCTGTGTCACGCGCAGCGCCCGGCCCCAGCACGCTGATTGCAGCGCTGATCGGCTATCAGGTGGCGGGCTTCTGGGGTGCGATTGTCGCGTGCCTTGGCATTTATGTGCCTTCCTCGCTTCTGGTCTATGGGATTGCCAGCTGGTGGCAGAAGCACAAAACCTCGCCAGTCAAGATTGCGGTGGAACGCGGGCTCGCGCCTGTGGCGGTGGGCCTGATTTTTGCGGGTGCGCTGGCAGTGGTGCGCGCAGCCCTTGCCAATGAGCCCAACACCATCATCGTGGCGTTGGAGCTTGTCACATTGGCGATCTGCTGTTCGATTTTCTACTTCTCGAAAATCGGCTCCTACACGGTCGTGTTCACAACAGGGGGCTTGTTCTTCCTGATCCATCTGCTTGCTTTCTAAGCAGCCACCCGCGCAGCCTCAGGCTCTTGTCTGGGGCTGCCGGAAGGGCCATATCAGTTCCAGTCCTTGTGGAGCCTGAGCCCCGTGTCGAACAATCCCTTTTTTGAAAACTGGTCCACGCCGTTTGGCATGCCGCCCTTCGACCAGATCACGACCGATCATTTCAAACCTGCTTACGAAAAAGCGCTGCCGCTGCATGTAGCGGAGATCGCGGCCATTCGCGATCATGCGCAAACGCCAACCTTTGACAATACGATTGCCGCTTTTGAAAAAGCCGGTGGCGCACTTTTGAAGATCAACAAGGTGTTCTGGAATCTGACAGGCACAGAATCCAATGAAGCTTTACAAAAAATCGAGCGCGAGATTTCGCCCGTGCTAGCACGCCATGGCTCGGAAATCTTTCTGGATGCCAAAATGCTGGCGCGCATTGAGGCGATCATGGAGGGTCCGGAATGGGCAAGCCTCAATGCCGAACAGCAGCGCCTGACCGAGCGCATGAAGAAAGCCTTTGTGAGCTCGGGTGCCAAGCTCAATGACATGCAGCGCGCACGCCTCACAGAGATCACGGCGCGACTGGCTTCCTTGGGCACACAATTTTCACAAAACATTCTGAAGGACGAAGGCGATTTCGTGCTGTGGCTCGAAAAGCCGGAAGATCTGGCTGGTCTCTCAACCGACTTTATAGATGCGGCGGCAGCTCTTGCAGCCGGACGCGGGCGCGCTGGCCAACATGCGGTTGGCTTGTCGCGCGGACAGGTCGAAACATTTTTGACCTCCTCCACACGGCCCGACCTGCGTGAGGCTTTGCTCAATGCTTTTCTGGCACGCGGTGAAAAAGGTGGCGAGAGCGACAATCGCGCCATCATTGCCGAGACACTTGCGCTGCGCGCCGAGCGCGCCAAGCTTTTGGGCTATGAGACTTACGCCCATTACAAGCTTGACGACACAATGGCCGAGACACCAGACGCCGTGCGCGAATTGCTCAATGCAGTCTGGCCACCTGCCCTGCAAGCGGCCGCGCGTGAGCGCGATCGGCTTGCCGCACTGGCTGCAGAAGATGGACAGAATGGTCCGTTCCGCAAAGCGGATTGGCGCCACTATGCTGAAAAACTGCGCGCCCGCGATTACGCCATCGACGACAATGCTCTGCGCCCCTATTTTCCGCTCTCGCGGATGATTGAGGCCGCCTTCTTTGTCGCCACAAAACTTTTCGGCCTGACCTTTGAAGAGCGCCGCGATCTGCCGCTTTACAATCCTGATGTGCGCGCCTTTGATGTGAAGGACGCAAGCGGCGCGCATGTCGCACTGTTTCTGGGTGATTATTTTGCACGCGCCTCCAAGCGCGGTGGCGCATGGATGTCAGCCTTCCGCACGCAGCAAAAGCTTGAAGGCCATATCCGCCCGATCATTGTTAATGTGCTCAACATTGCCAAGCCAGCGAGCGGCACCGATCCGCTGCTGAGCATGGATGAAGCGCGCACTTTGTTCCATGAATTCGGACACGCGCTGCATGGCATGTTGTCGGATGTGACTTACCCATCCTTGGCTGGCACATCGGTCTCGACCGACTTCGTCGAATTGCCCTCGCAGCTTTACGAGCATTGGTTGTTGCAGCCTGAAGTCCTGCGCCGTTTTGCGCTCCACCACGAGACCGGCGCGCCAATCCCCGATACTTTGATGGACAAAATCAAGGCTGCACGCGGTTTCAATCAGGGTTTTGCCACGGTTGAATATTGTGCATCGACCTTTGTCGATCTCGACATGCATCTCGATAATTCAGCCGCGGAAGACCCGCTCGCCTTCGAGAAAAAAGTGCTGGATGAAATCCGCATGCCCGATGAAATCGCCATGCGCCATCGCTCCCCGCATTTTTCGCACATTTTCTCCGGCAGCCATTATGCGGCGGGCTATTACTCCTATCTCTGGTCGGAAGTGCTCGACGCAGATGCCTTCGCCGCCTTTGAAGAGACGGGAGATGTGTTCAACCCGGCGCTGGCCAAACGTCTGCGTGATTACATTTATGCAGCTGGCAATCTGCGCGATCCGAAGGCGGCCTATATTGCCTTCCGTGGCAAGCTGCCGGGGGTTGATGCACTATTGGTCAAGCGCGGTCTGGCATGAGCGAGCCGCGCAAGACGATCTATTACGATGGCGCCTGCCCGCTCTGCACGCTGGAGATTGCCCATTATCAGAAACAGGATGGCGCCGAGAATCTGTGCTTTCGCGATGTGTCGCGCGAAGATGAAACGCCGGGCACTGATCTGACGCGCGAACAGGCGCTGGCGCGTTTTCACATTCGCAAGGCTGACGGCACGTTGCTGTCAGGTGCGGCGGCGTTTGTCGCGATCTGGGATGATTTGCCGAAATGGCGCTGGGCCGCGCGTGTTGCGCGTGTGCCGGGAATCTTGCCGATCATGGAAGTGGGCTATCGGCTGTTCTTGCCACTCCGGCCTGCGCTGGCGTGGCTGGTTCGCCGCAAATAGCCTCGTCATTGCGAGGAGCGTAGCGACGAAGCAATCCATGGTGCCACATCTGGCCTTCTGGATTGCTTCGCTTCGCTCGCAATGACGACTTATTCGTCCGTCTTCGCGCCTTCCAGAACTTTCAAGTCTGGCTTCAGCACGGATGCATCGGCCAGTTTCTTGATGAGATGGGACGGCGTTGCATAGACGTCTTTAAATGCCGCCACCATGTCTTCGCCGGTCATCGGGTTCACTTCCTGATCGCTCTTATCCGCTTCGCTGATGAGATCCTTGTCCTTCATTGCTTCGTTAAAAGCTTTACGCAAAGCGGCCACACGATCCGTTGGCACGGCTTCGGCTACAAACAGCGGGCGGCCCAACTCGAAGGCTGTGAATTGCACTTTGAGAATCTGCTTCGTGTCAGGGTCTTCCGCCAGATCAACGATAAGCGGCACGTCTTTCAGATCTTGATGCGGACGCAATCCCATTTGAAAGAGGATTTTATATTTGCCACTCTGCACCATGTCTTTGTAATGCGGTTTCAGACTGGTCCAAGAAAATGAACCGCGTCCATCAACTTCGCCGCGCTCCATGGCAAGATTCATTTCATTGCCACCGGGGAAGCCGGCAATGACCTTGAACTTCACACCCATGAGATTGCGCAGCACGTAGGGGATCACCACGCTTTCCGTGCCCACACCTGTGCCGGCAATCACCGTCTCGCGATTTTTCAGATCAGCCCAGCTTTTGATTCCGGTGCGCGCATGCACGATGGCAATCGACGTATCGGCATTGACGCTGCCAATCCATTGCAAATTGCGCGGATCGAATTTCGCTTTTGATGCCTGTCCCAATAGCGGCTCGAATGGCACACCGCGCTGCGGCGCGCCGATGTTGGTGCCATCAGCTGGTGCTGCATTGGCCACATGGTTGGTCATCACCAAACCGCCAGCACCTGGCATGTTGCGCACCAGCACGGTCGGATTGCCGGGAATATATTTACCCAGATGACGGCCCACGAGGCGGGCATTGGTGTCATAACCACCCCCTGCCGACAGGCCGACATAGATGGTCACCGTCTTGCCTTTGTAGAAATCCAACGGGGTCTGCGCATGAGCCGACCCTGTTGATAAGCCAGCCGCCAGTAAAAGGCCGCCACAACGGCCAATCTGCGCAAAATCCATGAATTCCTCCCCGTTTTTATCTTTATGGGAGGATGATGACCCAAGAATGGGCAATCCGAAAGCCGTTTTGAACGCGAATACGGGACGGAAGGCTCACAAAGCTGTTTTCGGGCTAAAATCGAGAGGCGGTATATATTTTAGGCAAATACAGCTGAAGCGCTGCTTTTTTAGCTGGCAGGCTGCTTACCCTCTGGGCAAACGCCTCTTTTCTGACTAAACGCCGACCCGTCAAAACCAACGGGAGGACGTTCGGCCTTGATCCAGAAATCTCGCTTTGCTCTCACGGGCGCGCTCGCCACATGCTTGGCCACGAGCTTGGCTACCGGCCCCGCATGGGCAGCCGAAACTGCTTTCAGCGCTGCCAATACAGCCTGGATTCTCACAGCCTCTGCGCTGGTGCTGCTGATGACCCTGCCAGGTCTGGCCATGTTCTATGGCGGCTTGGTGCGTTCCAAAAATGTGCTCTCTGTGCTGATGCACTGCGTGGCCATTGCCTGCCTATCTTCTGTGCTGTGGCTGGCGCTCGCCTATTCGCTGGCGTTTGGCGAAGGTTCGCCGTGGATTGGCGGGTTTGAAAAAGTCTTCCTGCTGTCGATGGGGCGCGAAGCGCTGAACGGGACTTTGCCCGAGAGCGTCTTCTTCCTCTTCCAGATGACCTTTGCCATCATCACCCCAGCCTTGATCGTCGGCGCATTTCCTGAGCGGATCAAATTCGGTCCTATGCTCGCCTTCTCCGGTCTCTGGCTGATCCTCGTTTATGCACCCGTGACGCATTGGGTCTGGGGCAATGGCTGGCTCATGTCGCTTGGCGTGATGGATTTCGCTGGCGGGCTTGTGGTGCATGCGACCGCTGGCACATCGGCACTTGTGATCGCGGCAATGCTTGGTCCGCGTGATGGCTGGCCGAAAGAATTGCGCCCGCCGCACAACCCCGGCCTCACCATTATTGGTGCAGGTCTGCTCTGGGTCGGCTGGTACGGATTCAATGGCGGCAGCGCACTCACCGCAGATGCGGCGGCTGGCAATGCCATTCTCGCCACACATATGTCGGCTTCGGTTGCTGGCCTTGTCTGGATGGCAATTGAATGGGTCCGTTTTGGCCGCCCGAGTGTGGTCGGCACGGTGACCGGCGTTGTGGCGGGGCTGGCCACAGTCACGCCGGCCTCCGGCTATGTCAGTCCGATGGGTGGCTGCATACTGGGTGTGGCGGGCGCCATTGTCTGCTTCTTCGCGGTCGACTTCGTGAAGCACAAGATGAAGGTCGATGACACGCTGGACGTCTTTGCCGTGCATGGTCTGGGCGGCATTCTGGGCACCGTGCTGGTCGCCTTCCTGGCCCACCCGGCGCTTAATGGCGCTGGCTTTGGCGACAATGGCGATGCCATGACCCAGCTGAAAGTGCAGCTGATGGGCGTGGCGGCGACCGTTGCCTGGTCGGGCATTGTGACGGCCATTCTGGTGGCCGGCATCCGCGCGACGCTGGGTCTGCGGGCGAGCCCCGATGAAGTCGAGGGGGGGCTCGACCTCACCTCCCATGGGGAACGCAGCTACACATTGTGAGCTTTTCAAAAGGCGGCCTACGGGCCGCCTTTTTCTTTTCTGCAGTCCGTGCATAATCAAACGGACCGAGACAGGACCGGGCCCGCCAAGATGGCCCGCCGCACGGGAGGACAGGCTCATGGCATCCATCACTCTGACGGTGAACGGGAGCGCACGCACGCTGGACGTGCGCGACCCCGACAAACCGCTGCTCTACGCATTGCGCAACGACCTCAATCTCAAGGGCGCCAAATATGGTTGCGGGCTTGGCCAATGTGGCGCCTGCACGGTCATCGTCGATGGCGAAGCGGTGCGCTCCTGCACCTCGCCGGTCTCCGCTTTTGCTGGCAAGAAGATCACCACGATTGAAGGTCTGGGCTCGCCCGACAAGCCGCACAAAGTGCAGGCTGCCTTCATCGCCGAACAGGCCGCGCAATGTGGCTATTGCACCAATGGCATGGTGATGAGCGGTGCGGCGCTGCTGGAAAAAACTCCAAAGCCAACGGCCGAACAAGTGAAAGACGCACTCGCACAAAACCTGTGCCGGTGCGGCACGCATGAGCGCATCGTCAGCGCTGTGGTGAAGGCTGGAGGAGCACGCGGATGAACATTCACACCTCGCGCCGCAATTTTCTGAAGAGCACAGGCGCTCTCTTCATCGCCATTCCCTTTGCCTCCGAACTGAAAGCCGAAGTCATCTCCGGCAAGACAGTCGATGCCGCACAAGTCGATGCTTATCTCGCACTTCACGCTGATGGGACCGCGACCATCTATTCGGGCAAGGTTGATCTGGGCACCGGCTTGCGTGCCGCGTTTCCCCAGATTGCCGCTGAAGAACTCGGCCTGCCGATCGACAAGATCAAACTGATCGAAGGCGATACACTGCTCACGCCTGATCAAGGACCGACCTCCGGCTCGAATGGTATTCCAAAAGGCGGCATGCAATTGCGCCAAGCCGCAGCCACGGCGCGCCAAGCGCTCATCAAGCTCGCCGCGGAAAAACTAGGCAAGCCGGTAAATGAGCTTGACGCAATCAATGGTGAAGTGCGCCCGAAAGCGGGTGGTGCTGGCCTTTCCTTCGCCAGCCTCATCACCGACAAGGGCTTTGAGCTGAAGCTTGATGGCAAAGCCCCCGTGCGTGACTCCAGGATGCATCAATATGTCGGCAAGCATGTGCCGCGCCCCGATATCCCGGCGAAAGCCACAGGCCGCCATGTCTATATGCATGACTTTGATATGCCCGGCATGATGCATGGCCGCACGATCCGCCCAGCTATCATTGGTGCGGAACTTGTCTCGGTGGACGAAAGCTCGATCGCCTCCATCCCTGGCGCCAAAATTGTGCGCATCAAGAATTTTTTGGGCGTTGTCGCGCCTGATGAATGGGATGTTGTGCGTGCGGCCAAAATGCTCAAAGCGGAATGGAAGGGAGGCGGCCTGCCAACCGATTCCGCGGGCCTACGTGATTATGTGAAAGCGCAAAAGGTCAGCTCAACCGAAGCGCTCGACAAGGCCGGTGATTTTGCCACTGCCTATGCAGCGGCACCCAAAAAACTCTCCGGCGAATTTTACTGGCCAACTCAAAGCCATGCCTCACTTGGGCCCTCTTGCGCGGTGGCTGATGTGAAAGAGGGGGAAGCCACCATCTGGTGCTCCTCACAAGGAACACATCGCTATGCCAAGCATTTTGCGGATATGCTGGGCCTGCCCGCCAACAAAATGCGCGTGCATTATCTCGATGGTGCAGGCTGCTATGGCATGAACGGCCATGAAGATGCGGCCGCCGATGCGGCCTTCATGTCGAAAGCCATAGGCAAACCGGTGCGCGTTCAATGGACGCGTGAAGATGAGCATGGGCTCGACCCCAAAGGTCCACCGCAGGTCATCACGCAAGAAGCCGCTTTGTCGGCCGACGGCAAGATTGTCGCTTGGCACACCACCATGCGCTGCCCGAAGCCCACCGATAAATTGCCTACCATCCCCCTGCTCTCACCCGTGGAAGCAGATGCGAAACAGGTGAAAGGCATTGCCACCGGCTCGCTCTCATCGGGCGGCAAGCCGCCTTATGATGTGCCAAACCTTCTCGTTGAAGTGCATTGGCTGGAAGACACACCCCTGCGCGCCTCGCATTTACGGGCTCCCGGCAAAATCGGCAATTGCCTGGCGGTTGAAACATTCATGGATGAGCTGGCGCTCGCTGCAGGCAAAGATCCCGTCGAGTTTCGACTCGCCTATCTCTCCGATCCGCGTGGTCGCGAAGCGGTGGAACGTGTTGCCAAACTCTTTAACTGGGACAAGCGCGTTGAACCGCGTCGCAATGGCAAGGGCCGCGGCATTGGCTTTACGCAATATAAGGGCGACGAAACATATGTTGCCATTGCAATGGAAGTGGATGTCTCAGCTGACGGCCACATCAAAGTGACGCGCGTTGCTGCCACCCATGATTGCGGACAGATCATTTCGCCAGATGGCGTGCGCTCGCAAGTCGAGGGCTGCATTTTGCAGACCATCGGCCGCACACTCTTCGAAGAGGTGAAGTTCGACCGCAACCATGTCACGAGTCGCGATTGGGCGAGCTATCCGATCCTCACCTTCCCGGACGTTCCGGAAATGAAGATCGAGCTAATCGACCGCCCAAATGAGCCGCCGCGTGGTGCGGGTGAGGCTGCAACCGCGCCTGTGGCTGCCGCTCTTGCCAATGCTGTGTTCGATGCAACCGGCATTCGCCTGCGCACCGTGCCGTTCACCGCTGCCCGCGTGAAATCGGCCATGGTCGAGACAGGCGTGAAGTTCGGCTGAGCCTCATCGACCCCGCTTCACTCGCAATGATGGGGCTGTTCCCCGTCATTGCGAGGAGGCCCACAGGGCCGACGCGGCAATCCATAGCAACCAACAAAGCGGCATGCGTGCAACGGATTGCCGCGTCGCTTCGCTCCTCGCAATGACGAAGGAAAATTACATGCGTGTCATTCGCACAGCCGTTGCCATAGCAGCCCTTTTCGCTTCTCCCGCTTTCGCGCAGACCAAAGTGACCGTCGTCACGTTTGCTGGCGCCACCAATCTTCCGATCTGGACGGCCCTCGACAAAGGCTATTTCTCCAAGGAGGGGCTCGACGTCACCCATGAAGTCACACGCGGGTCGACGGCTGCGATTGAGGGCATGATGAGCGGCAAATATCAGTTTGCCTCGACCGCTTTCGACAATACGATTGCCAATGCCGAAGGTCAGGGCGATGTGTCGATTCCGGACTATGATCTGGTCGGCATTGCTGGCGTGCATTCGGGCATGAACAAGATTGTCGTCACACCCGAGATCAAAAACTTTGCCGACCTCAAGGGCAAAGTCGTGGCAAGCGATGCTTTGACCAGTGGCTATGGCCTCGTGCTGGTGCGCATTCTGGAAATGAACGGCCTGAAGCGCGAGCGGGATTTTTCAGCCCTCGCTGTGGGCTCTGGCCCCAACCGGTTGAAGGCCATGCTGGAAGGCAAGGCGCAAGCCGCCGCCCTCTCCTCACCCGATGATATTGAGGCCAAGAAAGCCGGCATGCGCGTGCTGGCAGATGCCACCGAGATCATCGGCGCCTATCAGGGCTCGGCTTTTGTCGTGCGCCGCGCCTATGCCAAAGAGCGTGAAAAAGAAGTCGTCGCTTTTCTGCGGGCTATGATCACGGCCAGTGACGAGGTTTTCGCCGACAAAGCCGGCGCGATTGCCACCATGCGCGCACGCATCAAAGGCCTGTCCCAAGCAGATGCTGAAGTTATTTATGCCGACATGACAGCGGGCAAGGGCGGACTCAATCGCCGTGCGGCGATGAACATGGATGGCGTGAAGACGCTGATCGCGCTGCGCAATGAATTGAGCGGCGCCAAAAAGATTGACGCGCCGCCCAGTAAATATGTCGATCTCAGCTACTATGAAAAGGCACTGGCTGGACTTAAGTAAGAGGCCGCAACACCAGCTTCGTCATTGCGAGGAGCCAAAGGCAGCGCAGCAATCCAAGGGCCTCATGTGCGGCCTCTGGATTGCTTCGCTTTGCTCGCAATGACAGCGCAGAGGCGACCCTTTGCACCCCATCCCTGCGAGAAGTTACTTCTTATCGGCTATCCTTCAGTGACTTCATATCGATCACAAAGCGATATTTCACATCGCTTTTGAGCATGCGCTCATAGGCTTCGTTGATCTTCTGCATCGGGATCATTTCGATTTGCGTGGCAATGCCATATTTGGCGCAGAAATCGAGCATCTCTTGCGTCTCGTCGACGCCACCAATCAGCGAGCCAACCAGTTGGCGGCGCTTCAAGATCAGATTGAAGACACCGGGTGCGGGATGCGGTGATGCTGGTGCGCCAACAAGGCACATGACGCCATCACGCTTCAAGGCATTGAGATAGGGGTCAAGATCATGGGGCGCTGCGACCGTATTGATGATGAAGTCGAAGGTCGCAAATTCCTTCGCCATCGCCTCTGCATCTTTGGAGATAACAACACGCTCTGCACCGAGCTTTTTCGCATCATCCAGCTTGCCCGGAGAGGTGGTGAACAAGGTGACATGCGCGCCCATTGCCTTGGCAATCTGGATCGCCATATGACCAAGACCGCCCAGACCCACCACACCAACATTCTGACCTGGCGAGACGCGCCAACGACGCATGGGTGAATAAGTGGTGATGCCCGCACACAGCAACGGAGCTGCTGCAGCAGGATCAAGACCCGCCGGAATTTTCAATACAAAGGATTCATCAACAACGATACGGTCCGAATAGCCACCATAGGTGTTCTCAGTCCCGCCAAAGAGATGGCCGTTATAAGTACCGGTGAAGCCGCTTTCGCAATATTGCTCCAGACCCTCTTTGCAGGATGCGCAATGGCGGCAGGAATCAACCATGCAGCCAACCCCAACGAGATCATCGACCTTAAACTTGCTAACACCTGAGCCAACGCGACTAACGCGACCCACAATTTCATGTCCAGGGACGCTGGGGTAAAGCGTATTGCCCCACTCACCACGCGCTGTGTGCAGATCCGAATGACAGACACCACAGAAGAGAATGTCGATATCGACATCCTTTTCGCGCGGCTCACGACGGTCGAAAGAAAAAGGTGCCAAAGGGGCGCTGGCGTCTGTAGCGGCAAAGCCGAAAGCTTTGGTCATGATTTTCTCCAGGTGAAGCGTACGGAATAGTGGCGCACCTTACGTGATGCACGCACAGAGCAAAACAAGTGATGAAGTTAAAATACGAAATCCAGAGACCCAAGGTGAGGTCTCTGGATTGCTTTACTTCCCTCGCAATGACGAAGTTTATGCTGCTGCCTTTACATCTGCTGGCAGGCGGATCAGGTAATCGAAAGCGGACAGTCCCGCCTTTGCGCCCTCACCCAAAGCAATGATGATCTGTTTGTAGGGCGTGGTTGTCGCATCGCCGCCAGCAAAAACACCGGGCAGCGAAGTCGCGCCATGCGCATCCACTTCGATCTCGCCGCGCGCAGAGAGGGCCAGCGTGCTCTTCAGCCATTCCGTGTTGGGCACAAGACCAATCTGCACGAAAATACCTTCGAGCTCGAGCGTCTTCGCCTCGCCCGTGCCGCGATCCGTGTAGGCCAGCGCACTGACCTTGGCGCCATCGCCCAGCACTTCAGTCGTCTGCGCATTCATGACGATGGTGACATTGGGCAGCGACTTCAGCTTGTTTTGCAACACCGCATCGGCGCGCAGTTTCGTGTCCCACTCAATCAATGTGACATGCGCAACGATGCCAGCAAGATCAATGGCTGCTTCGACACCCGAATTGCCACCGCCAATCACCGCCACGCGCTTGCCTTTGAACAAGGGACCATCGCAATGCGGGCAATAGGCGACGCCCTTGTTGCGATATTGCTCTTCGCCCGGCACATTCATCTGGCGCCAGCGCGCGCCCGTTGAGAGGATCAGCGTCTTGGCCTTCAGCGAAGCACCATTGGCGAGTTTGATCTCGTGATAACCGCCAGCCACAGCAGCCGGCACCAAAGCGGTCGCTGTCTGTAATCCCATAATATCGACCTCATATTCGCGCACATGCTGTTCGAGCTGGGCGGCGAGCTTCGGGCCTTCCGTATGCTGCACGGAGATGAAATTTTCGATGCCCATTGTATCGAGCACCTGACCGCCAAAACGCTCGGCCACCAGACCCGTGCGGATGCCTTTGCGCGCCGTATAGACAGCTGCAGCAGCACCTGCCGGACCACCGCCCACAATCAGCACTTCAAAGGCATCTTTATGCTTGATGGCTTCGGCTGCACGATCAGCTGCGCCCGTGTCGAGTTTGGCCAAGATTTGTTCAAGCGACATGCGCCCTTGCGCAAAGGGCTCGCCATTCAGATAGACCGATGGCACCGCCATGATCTGGCGATCATCGACTTCCTTCTGGTTAAGCGCGCCATCAATCGCGACATGTTTGATGTTGGGGTTGAGCGCTCCCATCAGATTGAGCGCCTGAACGACATCCGGGCAATTCTGGCACGACAACGAGAAATATGTCTCGAACACGAATGTGCCTTGCAGATTGCGGATCTGCTCCAGCACCGCTGCATCTTCCTTGGGCGGATGACCGCCGACTTGCAGCACAGCCAGAATGAGAGAGTTGAATTCGTGCCCCATCGGCAGCCCCGCAAAGGCCACACCAATATCAGTGCCAGCGCGGTTGATCGCGAATGAGGGCTTGCGCACATCCGTGCCATCAAAGCGCAAGGTGATTTTGTCAGTGAGCGGCGCGATATCTTCGAGGAGCTCCTTCATCTCCTGTGATTTAGCGCTGTCATCAAGCGAGGCGACAAGTTCAAGCGGCAATTGAATGCGCTCGAAATAGCTCTGCAACTGGCCCTTCAGATTGGCGTCTAACATGGGAGGCTCCGGATTTCTGTTCTGGTAGAGAAAGCCCCGAGCCCTATAAAGGCTCGGGGCGAACAGGATTGCGCTCAGGGGCGGAGCGCAATCCCAACTTCAGTTTGAGTCTTAGATCTTGCCAACGAGGTCGAGCGAGGGAGCGAGTGTCTTCTCGCCTTCCTGCCACTTGGCCGGGCAGACTTCACCTGGATGGGACGCGACATACTGTGCTGCCTTGATCTTGCGCAGCAGTTCAGTGGCCGAGCGGCCAACGCCACCTGCGGTGATTTCAACAATCTGGATCTTGCCTTCCGGATCGACAACGAAAGTGCCTCGATCAGCGAGGCCGGCTTCTTCGATCAGCACATCAAAGTTGCGCGAGATCTGCGTGGTTGGATCACCAACCATCGTGTACTGGATCTTCTTGATGGCGGCCGAGGTGTCGTGCCAGGCCTTGTGCGCGAAATGCGTGTCGGTGGAGACCGAGTAGATCTCGACGCCGAGCTTCTGGAATTCAGCGTAATTGTCAGCGAGGTCTTCGAGCTCGGTGGGGCAGACGAAGGTGAAGTCAGCCGGATAGAAGAATACAACAGACCACTTGCCGCGCAGTGACTGGTCGGTCACTTCGATGAACTTGCCGCCCTTGAAGGCCTGGGCTTTGAACGACTTAATCTGTGAACCGATCAGCGACATTTTGATCTCCTAAGGGTTTGGGTCCGGGTCAGGCGCACACCGCCCGCCCTTGAATGGGACAGAGGATTTGTAAGCTCTATCTGAATCCGATAAAAGTGAATTATTTCGATTGTTTTGATCGATTTAATTGATTACTGATCGGGTATGAAAACACTCCCGACCCTTCGCCAATTGCGCTTTCTTGTTGCTCTCGTTGAGCATTGCCATTTCGGCAAGGCGGCGGAGGCCTGCCTCATCGGCCAGTCGACCCTTTCGGCTGGCATTCAGGAGCTGGAGCAAATTCTGGGTGTCCGCTTGCTGGAACGCACCAAGCGCTCTGTCGTTCCAACACCCATCGGCCGTGAGATTGCCGAGCGCGCACGCAGTCTTTTGGGCGATGCGGAAGATCTGGTGGACGTGGCGCTTGCGGCGCAAGACCCGCTGGGTGGCGTGTTGCATCTGGGGCTGATCCCGACTGTTGGCCCGTTCATTTTACCACGCATTATGGCGCCCTTGCGTGAGGCTTTGCCCAATATGAAATTCTATTTGCGTGAAGAACAGACCGGTGTCCTGCTCTCACGCTTGGAAGATGGCGATATTGATGCGGCCATTATTGCCCTGCCCTATGCGGGCGATTTTGACTCGATTGAAATATCGCAAGACCGTTTCTGGGTCGTCTATCCGAAAGGTCACCGTTTTACGGGGCGCGATGATATTCGCCCCAGCGAGATGGCGAGCGAGGATCTGCTCTTGCTAGAAGATGGTCATTGCCTGCGCGATCACGCACTCGCCGCCTGTGCATTGGAAACCGCACGCCGCAACAATGCTTTTCAAGGCACCAGCCTGCATACTCTAGTGCAGATGGTTGGGAGCGGCTTGGGCGTCACGCTGCTGCCGCAAATGGCTGTTGAAGGCGGCTTACTACGCGGATTGGATGTCGGTTGCACACCACTCACCGGCGCGCAAAACTTCCGCCGCATTGGATTGGCATTCCGCTCTACATCAGGGCGGCGCGCAACCTTTGAACATTTGGCCAAAGAGCTCGCCTTCCGGTTGACGCCCGTTTTGTAATTTTACAAGCAAGTCCCGATAGAGCTCACAATGCGGGTTCAGGTTTGATTAAGCGCAAGGACGCTGGGGCCGAGACTGGGCACGCTGGCGCCTCCAGAATGCGAGACAAGATGATGCGCAGATTTCTTTTCGGCCTCGCGGCCACTGTCCTGCTTCAAGCACCAGCTGTTGCCAGCGTGTTGACCTTGTCATGCGGAGCAGGTGCCAGCGCCTATGAACTGATGCTGGATGATGATCGCGGCGTGATGACATCGACCAGCGGAACGAATGTCACCAATCTCGTTCTGCGCGGCGTTCGACGCGAAAACGGTGGTATCTTTGCACGAGGCTACATCAGCGGACGCGGCACAGAATTCGAGTTCACCTCGAAATATTCCGCGCAAATGTCCTATCTCTACGGCAATGGCGGCAAGCGCACCGACGAGTGCCGGATCTTGAAGCGTGACTGATCAAGTTACAGACTGCCCGCACTCCAAAGCGCCTCAAGAGCCAAAAAACTCATTTATGACAATAATATAGAAGCTGACGATTCAATTTGAGAATAGACCCTTGCTATTTATATTAGATTTATCTAAATTAGTCTGTATGAATATACAGCAACTCCTCCCCAAGGCCGAAAAGGCCGAAGCCTTTCTCAAGGCGCTCGCCAACAAGCATCGCTTGATGGTGCTGTGTGAATTGCACCAGGGAGAACGCTCGGTCGGCACTTTGATGGAAGCGGTGGGCCTGAGCCAATCAGCGCTGTCTCAGCATTTGGCCAAATTGCGCGAGGATGGCCTCGTCGTGACGCGGCGCGATGCGCAGACGATCTATTACGCACTCGCCAATGAAGATGCCTCGCGCATCATGGCCGTGCTTTACGACCTCTTCTGCGCCGACAAGCCGGCGCAGATCCTCTCCAAATCCACAGCGAAAGGAACAGCCAGATGAGTATGGCAACCATGGACAATGCGGGTGCTCGCACCAGCACATCGCACATAGACTGGACACCCTATCTCGCGGGCACAGGTATTGGCGTACTGAGCTGGATTGCTTTTGCGGTCGCCAAAGATCCGATTGGTGTCACCACTGCCTATGGCCGCCTGGCTGGCGAAGCCGCTATTCCGTTTTTGGGCGCAGACACAGTTGCCACCAACACCTATTGGAAAGCGGCACCTTTTGCGCTCGACTATGGCGTGCTGTTTCTCGTCGGCATCATGTTGGGGGCTTTTGTGTCAGCCATTGTCTCGGGCACGTTCAAAATCGAGCTCGTGCCAGAGGTCTGGAAAGCTGAAATCGGCACCTCTGTATGGAAACGCTTTGCTTATGCCTTTTTCGGTGGCGTGATCATCATGTATGGCGCGCGATTGGCGGGTGGCTGCACCAGCGGCCATGGCATTTCAGGCGGGCTGCAACTGGCTGTCTCCAGCTGGCTATTTCTCGCCGTGATGTTTGCCACAGGCCTCATCGCGTCTGCTTTTCTCTTCGCCAAAAAAATCTGAAGGAGATTCTCATGACTGATGTCTTTGCTCCTGGCAGCATTATTCTCGCCCTACTCATCGGGGCCGCCTTTGGCGCGCTACTTCATCGTGGCCGCGTCACAAGCTGCAATGTGATTGAAAACCAGTTCCGCTTGAAAGATTACACCGTGCTGAAAGTCATGCTAACCGCCATCATTGTCGGCGGCGTGGGTGTGATGTTTCTGGCCGATCCCAATCTCGTCAAATATGCGGTGAAAGACACCAATCTCTTGGGCGTCGCTTTGGGTGCGGGCATCTTTGGTGTCGGCATGGTCTTCTACGGCTATTGCCCCGGCACAGGACTGGCTGCCATTGCCACAGGCAGCGTGCATGCCCTGGTGGGTGCGCTGGGCATGATTGTGGGTGGCGTGCTCTTCGCTTTGTCTTTTGACTGGGTAAAGGCCAACATTCTGACGGTTGGCGCCTATGGCAAGATTCGCCTGCCCGATATTACCGGAATCTCGTCTCCGGTCTGGTTTGCCGGCCTTGCTCTTGTGGCCATCGTGTTTTTTGTCTGGGCAGAGCGCCAGCAAAACCGCTAAACTCGCCCCAACGAGAACAGCAACGCCGGCCTCGTGGCCGGCGTTTCCAATTGGGGGAACGACAGATGAGCGAACACGCGCGCTGGCAAGGCCGCTATGCGGTGCCAGATTATATTTTTGGCGAAGAGCCCAACGCTTTTCTTGCAGCCCAAAAACACCTCCTGCCCAAAAGCGGCAAAGCACTGGCTGTCGCAGATGGCGAGGCGCGCAATGGCGTCTGGCTCGCCCAGCAGGGGCTGGATGTGACCTCCATCGATTTCTCATCCAACGCGCAAGACAAAGCCCGGGCACTTGCCAAAAAGCACGGCGTCAACATCACACTTGAATGTGTAGATGTGCACGCTTGGCCCTACCCAGAAAACAGTTTCGACGTGGTGGTAGAAATTTTCACGCAATTTTCAACACCCGCAGAGCGCACCCTCAAATGGGACGGGATGATCCGCACGCTGAAACCCGGCGGACTCCTGCTGCTTGAAGGCTACACACAAAAACAGCTCGAATATAAAACGGGTGGGCCGAAGGAACTTGATCGCCTCTATACACGAGACATGCTCGAAAAAGGCTTCGCCAAACTCTCACATTTCAAAATCAAAGAATATGATACGCATATGTCAGAAGGTGCAGGGCACGCGGGCATGGCAGCGGTGATTGATCTCATCGGCACGAAGTGACGGCCGCATAAAAACAAGAACAAGGGACGGACCCAAGAATGAAAGTGCCTGCGCTCATCAAGCGAAATGTCGCTCTGTTTTCCATGTCACAGAGCTTTACCGGCGCGGGTATGCAATTCTCCTATGGCTTTGGACCGTTGATGGTGCAAGCCCTGACAGGCTCTGCTGCGCTTGCGGGCCTGTCGGTCGGCCTGATTGGCATCAGCCGTTTTCTCGTCGCCTATCCGATGGGGAAAATCACCGATGCCTATGGACGCAAACGTGGCATCTTTCTGGGTCTGGGATTAGCGCTCGTCGGCAGCCTGACGCTGGGGTCGGCCATGCTCGTACATTCCATCGCCCTGTTCATCATCGGTCTTTTAATGTTTGGCATGGGCATGAATGGCGCGCAGCAGATGCGGGTCGGCGTGACGGACATGTTCCCACCCACCATGCGCGCGCAGGCGCTGGGCTATCTGGCACTGGGCTCGCTGTTTTCGCTTTTGCTCAGCCCAACGATGGTCAATCTGGCGGACAAGATTGCTGCGGCCACAGGCGCAGATCCTCTTGGCATGCCGTGGTTTTTCTTGCCCGTCCTGATCCTTTCGGGCGTGGTGATCGTCAGCTTTGTGAAACCTGACCCCAAAGTGATCGGCATGAGTTTGCGCGATTACTGGCCTGATTTGCCGCACACCGTCAAAAAAGAATCAACAACACCTCTGCCTTTCAGCGCGAAAAGGCTTTTGTCTGATCCCTCGATCCGCTTGGCCATCCTGTCCAACTGCGCAGGCACCGGCAATATGTCGATCGTCATGGTCCTGACCTCGCTCGTGCTGCATGAGCATGGCCATTCGCTCTTTGCCATTGCCGTATCGCACACATTCCATTCCGCCGGCATGTTTGCTTTCACGATTCCGATTGGCAAATTGGCCGACCGATTTGGACGCTCGGCCATCATGTTTCCTGGCGTATTCATCTCTCTCATTGGTGCAGCACTAGTCACATTCATTCCCAGCATGATCGCTGTCACACTCGGCACGTTTTTGGTCGGACTGGGATGGGCTGGCGCCAATGTCGCGGCCACCGCTTATATTGCTGACAAGGTCGAAACCTCGCAGCGCGGGCGTGCCATTGGTGTGAATGATTCCTTCGGCGCAACCAGCACGATCTTTGCAGCCTTTGTCACAGGGCCACTAATTGCCTTTGCAGGCCTGCCCGCTGCGGGTCTTGTAGCTGTGCTCCTGGCTGTGCTGCCTTTCATTCTGCGGATGATCAGCGGACCTATGAAAGAATAAAGAAAAGGGGAGAGACTGATGAGCGACAATGTGAAATGGCCTGCCGACATCGATCCGCAATCGGGTTTTCGTCTGCCCTTGCTCAAGCGCGAAGACCTCGATGAGGTTGGACAGCGCCGCTATGATCGCGCAGCCAATGGCGGCAATATTGCCGGACTGCAAGGCCCAACCGGCATCATGCTCTATTCCCCGCGCACCAGCGAAGCGCAATCCTCCGTCAGTCGCTATCTGCGCAATGAAGCGGGCTTTACGCCACGCATCCGCGAAATTGCTCTGCTGGTGACATCGCGATGCATGGACCAGCAATTTGAATGGACCACACATGAGCCAGAAGCCGTTCATGCCGGCGTGCCGCAGGACGTCATTGATGCGATCAAACATGACCGCTCGACCGATGGCCTGGATGAGGCTGACAAGACGGTGATTGAACTGGGCCGTGCCGTGTGGCGCGAACACAAAGTCACGCCCGAGCTCTTTGCGCGTGCCAAAATGATTTTTGGTCCCAACCAGCTTGTTGATCTGGTGTTGCTGATGGGCACGCATGCCTCCACAGCCGCCTTGCTCACCACATTTGACATGCAGTTGCACAAAGGCCGCGAGCCGATGTTGCCGATCAAGTAAAACAAACGGGCGGGGTATTCCCCGCCCGTTTTCCATCACCAGAAACCTGCCTGTGCGGCAGCGCGCAGCAGCAATTGCAGCGCCAAAAGGGTCAGCACCACTTTCAGCGTGGTGCGATATTTCTTTTCCGGCAGATGATGCAAGGCAACTTCGCCCAGCCAATTTCCTGCCGCACCCGTGGCAATCATGGCGACCATCAAGGGCAGATAAGCGCCAATTGAAAAGCCGATAAAGCTGAAAGCGATCAGCTTGGCCAGATGCACAAAAATCATCAAGGTGCCCTGTGTCGCCACATGATTACGCCGATCAGGCGCTGCACTTGCGATAAAGGGCGACAGAAAAGTGCCTGTGGCACTGACAAAGACGCCGAGAAAAGTCGCAATAAATCCAAGCACTGCAAAGCGGCCCTTTTCTGCACCCATCCTGCCAAGATTGGGCATCCAAGTGACAAGCAAAATAAAGCCGCCGATGATTGCCTGCAGCCAGGATGTCGGCAGCGCCACGAATGTCTTTGCACCCACTGCTGCCCCGAGCGCGGCACCGATGATGAAAGGCGGCACAATCTGGCGCATGACATAGCGCCACATCAAAAATGTGCGCGACACGCCAGAGCCCAATTGCACCACGGTATGAACTGGCACAAGCACGCCAGGCGGCATGACCATTGCCATCAAGCCCAGCAGAATAACGCCGCCCGCTGTGCCGGTGAAAACACCTATGAAAGCTGTGACGAAGGATGCGAAGGTCAGACCGACAAAAAGCCAGGGGCCGAAATCGGGTGTGCCCAGAAAATCCAAAACCTGCTCCCCTGATCTTTCTTTTTATTGACTTCGTTGTGCAGGCTTATCGGGGGCTGATCAAGACAATAATTGGGGGCAAACTGGCTGCACTGGCCACGGGCATGACCTGATATCAGGCATCGGCCTCATTTTGACTTGCGCATGCGGCTCGCTTAAAAAAATAAACCGACAAGCAACAAGAAAAGGGGGAACAGAATGTCAGCCTCAGACGATATTCACTTCGCGTCCAATGGCGGGGCCATTTTCCGTGATCCCTATATGGAATGGGCCACGCGCCAAGAGATTCCGATCCATCTTGATTTCGGCCATGATTTGCTGGCGCTCGAAACAGCCCCATGGGCGCGCTATGATGCGCGCGGCTGTTTTGCCCACACGCATGGGCGTGGTGATTTCTGTGCCAATTTTGTTCTTGAAATTGAACCTGCACGCAAAACCAAGCCTGTCAAACATTTGCACGAGGCTTTTTTCTTCGCGCTTTCAGGCTATGGCTCGACGACTGTCTGGCTGACGGATGGCACCAAGAACACATTTGAATGGGGCCCGAAGGCGCTCTTCGCCATTCCGCTGAATTGTGAATATCAGATTTTCAACACATCAGGCCATGAACGTGCACGCCTGTCTTGCACCAATGATCTGCCATTGGCGCTCAACCACTATCACAATGAAGAGTTCATCTTCGCAAATGATTTCAAATTTCCGGAACGCTCAGGGCCTGAAAATCGCTTTCAGGGTGAAGGTGAACATTCCACTTATGACCGCAAGAAGAACGGTGGACAGATCAACATATGGGAGACGAATTTCGTCCAAGATCTGACAGCTTTCAAATTGTATGAGCTCAACACACGCGGCAAAGGCTCGCGCAATGTGTTCTTTCAGCTCGCTGATGGCACCATGCATTCGCATACGTCGGAAATTCCAGTCGGCCGTTATAAAAAAGCGCATCGCCATGCAGCGGGCACGCATGTGCATGCTGTATCAGGTTCCGGCTATTCGCTGTTGTGGTATGAAGGTGACGACAGATTTGTCGAATTGCCTTGGCGCCATGGCATTATGTACACGCCGCCTTTCTGGATGTTCCACCAGCATTTCAACACGTCTGATGCGCCCGCGCGCTATCTCGCTTGCTCGATTGGCAGCGCGCGCTATCCATTCATTTCGTTGCGTCGAGTGAGCAATGAAGGCGGTGGTTCGACATCTGTTAAACAAGGCGGGCGCCAGATTGAATATGAAGATCAGGACCCGCGCATCCACCGCAAGTTTTTGCGCGAGCTGAAAGCTAATGGCACAGACTCTCTCATGGGTGATATCTTCGATGAAGAAGCTATCATGCAGATTCCGGAAGCGAGCCTGACCGGCCCGATCCGCACGCCCGAGCTGAAAGGGCCTGCGATCTAACCCTTGCCTGCACGTGTCGCGTAATTCATCAACCAGTCACGCTCTTCATCCTTGATGGTGAGGGCGCGACGGACCTCGTCTTGGACCGTCTCGCCCGTTTCGTAATCAGGGACAAATCCAACCAGCTTTTCGGCTTCCGCTGCATATTCAGAATCTTTTTCAAAAGCGCGAATGGCCTCGCGCACAGCAACGATGGCTTCATTGGGCACGTTGGGCGGAAAAGCGATCATCCGCTGCATTGCAGATGATGTGGCCAGCACACGCTTATAAGCCTCCCACAATTCGCCGGATGGCTCAGCGCCCTTTACCTCACGATAAAATTTATCGAATGAGGGCATGTTGAGACCGCGCACCTGGCCGGGCTCGGCAAACCGCGTGCCATTCCACCCCGGATTGTAGAAGAGTGGCACGCCCGTACCATTGGCGATCACACCGGGCTCCACCACCGAGCGATAGCCGGGCGGGCTTTCAGAAAACAAATTGATTTCGTCGCGATCAAAAGCCAGCCGTGCAGCAGAATTGCTCTTGTAACCGGTCACATACTTGTATTTGAGCCCGAGCATGTCCGCGGTGAGGCGCAACAGCAAATCCTTGGAGGAATCTGCCGACAAGCCACCAATGACAAGATTTTCGGCGCGCATGATATCGGCGCCTGTTTTCATGACCGGATGCGCTGCATCCGCACGCACATAATAAACTGTGGTGCCGGGTTGATAGGCAACAAAATTATACGTGAGAATATCGACGCGTGCTTTTTCTTTCACGCTCGCATGGCGCCAAGCAATGCCGGACAGATAGCCAATCGTCGTGCCATCGCGGGGCGCAATCTCGCCCAAAAAATTTGTGCCGACAGCACCGCCCGCACCATCCATGTTCTGCACAATGATATTTGGGTTTCCGGCCAGATGACGGCCAAGAAATTTGGCAAAGAGGCGCCCCTCAATGTCGGTTGGCCCGGCTGCTGCAAAATTCACCAGCACCGTGACACGCTTGCCTTTGTAGAATTCGTCTGCGGCTTGCGCAGACTCAACCGACAGGCTCGCCAACAGCCCCGCCATCGCGCAAGCGACTTTCCGTGTGAAAGCCATCGCATCCTCCCTAAAAGCCCGCATCTGAGGCGCGGGTTATTGATCGAAGGCTAGCAAGCTTTAAGCGCTCACGCAAAAAGAAAGCCGCCCGAAGGCGGCTTTCAATAGGGGACATGCAAAAGGTTCAGATGCGCTGGGTGATGTTTTCCACCTTGATTGAACCCACTTCGAATTTCTGCGGGGCAGCATCGATGCGCTCGGTTTTGATTGCCTTGTCAAAACCGGCCATCTGCAAGATCTCGAGATCTTCGTCGCCTGAACTTTCGAACCAATATTGCGCACCTGCCGGAATCAGGATGCCTTCGTGCTTGGCAAATTCGCCGATCAGCACGTCGCTAGGCCCATAAAATTTTACCTTGCCGCTGAGCACGAACCAGAAGCCGTCCATGCCGCGGTGCGAGTGGAGATTGTTCTCGCCACCTTCGCTGACCACCTGCACGCGACCACGGATAATATCGGTGCCCGCCAGTTGCACGATGCCTTTGCCCTTTTTCAGCTCGGGCTTTTTATAGCTGAAGACCTGATAGGATTTATCGTCTGACATTATACCCTCCCAAGAGTTTTTTTGCGTTTATTCTTGTCAATATGTGACAAAGATCATGCGCAGAGGCAAGCCTTGCACTCCGACTTCAAGAAGTGGGGCGCGACCCGCGCTCTCAAACGTGGCCTAAGACGTGGCCTTGGAGTGTCCCTTGGAATGTCCCTTGTAGGGCGCCTTGGAGCAGGTCTCAGACCGTCATTGTCCGCCCTTATGCCTTCATGTTCCCCCGCCAAGCGCTAGGACTAGCGGAAACTGCCGTAGACCAATAGAAATTGCCTGCCCACCAGAGGACCCACCTGATCGTGTTGAGCATTGAACCAGATGCGGAAGTGACAGTTGAGCCAGTGCTGCTCGACCTGCGCGACGCATTGCCTGCTCGCCCGCCCTATCGTGACAGCCTGCGTTATGTCGTGAGTTTCTTGGTCGGGCTGACAATACATGCGCTGATCTTTCTGGCCCTCACCGATATGTCTGTTTATGTGCCCCCCTTGGAGGAAGCCATTCCGGTGGAGGTGATCATTGAACCGCCGCCGCCAGAAAAGCCTGCCGAACCTCAACCCGAACCACCAGCGCCAGCGCCCACTCCCGCGCCCGCTCCTGTTGCTGAACAACCGCCGCAACAAGATATCGATCTGAAGCCCGCCACCGACGCGCCACGTGCATCAGATGAAGACCAGAGCGGGGAAGCAACACAGCCCGAGCCTGCCGAGAAACCCGAACCCGAGCAAAAACTCGAGTCAGCTGAAAAGCCGGAGCCTGAGGAAAAGCCTGCGCCAGCTGAACAGCCGCAAGAAAAAGATCAAAACGAGCCTGAAAAAGAGCCGGCAAAAACACCTGACTATTCGGGATTGCAAACGCAGTTGCCGCCAGTGACGTTTTCAACGCCTGCACCCAAGTCAACCCTCATGCGCGGCCAAGCTGAGCGCAGCTATAGTGCCACAATTTACGCAATGGTGATGGAAAAGCTGTCGCTTCCCCAACGACGCTATCTTGGCTCATTGCATGTGCGTGTGTCATTTGGTGTTGATAGCGCCGGTCATGTTTTCCAGTCGGCGGTGATCCAGTCGAGCGGCGATCCGGGCATTGATCGGGCCGCACTGGATGCCGTGCGCAAAGCTGGCACCCTGCCACCACCGCCCAATGGCGGGCCGGTCTATTTATATTTTGATCTTAAGGCCCATTGATCTATTCGACGAGATCCCAATAAGGACGCGGACCGAAACGTTCTGCCAGAAAGTCAACAAAAGCGCGGACTTTTGGCGACAAATGGCGCGCATGAGGATAAAGCGCATGCAGCCCCAAATGCTGAGGCATGAAGTCAGCCAGCACGCTCACCAACGTGCCCGCTTGCAAATCACGCCCGACAATAAAGGTCGGAAGAACGGTGAGCCCCACCCCCCCCAAGGCAGCCACACGCATGGCGTCACCATTGTTGATAGCAATCTTGCTGTTGACTTTAACCACCAACGGCTTGCCTTGTGCGTCGACAAATTTCCATTCATAGGCCGAGGCAATATTGCTGTTCACGATGCAGGTATGCGCGTGCAGATCTTGCGGAACACATGGCGTGCCATGTGCTTTGAGATAGTCCGGGCTTGCGCAGACCGCGAGCTGAATGGCTGCCAGACGGCGCGCAATCAGACTTGAATCCTGCAAGGCCGCAATACGCACAGCAACATCGAAACCTTCATCGACGAGATCAACAAAGCGGTCATTCATCGATACATCGAGCGCGACTTCCGGATAGCGCGCCTGAAAGTCCGGCAGCGCTGGCGCAAGATGGAGAAAGCCAAAGCTCATCGGCGCATTCACGCGCAATGTGCCACGAGGGGCAGCCTGCAATTGCGTGACCGCTAGATTGGCTTCCGCCAGATCCGCCAAAATCTGCCCAACGCGGCCCAGATAGCCCTGGCCCGCCTCCGTCAGCGTCAAAGACCGTGTGGTGCGGTGAATGAGGCGCGCGCCGAGCTCTGTCTCGAGCGCACTGACCTGACGCGAGACAACCGATTTGGATGTGCGTAGGCGGCGCGCCGCCTCCGAGAAAGAGGCGGTTTCAGCAACCTGCACAAAAGCTTCAATAGCGGCCAGACGATCCATGGGCGAGCTCCACTTATTGTTGTCTAAATTACAACAATAAGTTCCAAAAGTCGATCATTGTTCTTTTATCCATCGGGGCCTATCTGTCTTGGCAACACCAACCTATGGAGATTCAAATGTCGTTCGCAGACACCTCCACCAAGCCAATCCTGCCCCTTTTGCAGCCATTGACAGCTAGTCTGGCGCCCTTTGGTGAACCCTTGATCCGCGTCACCGCTGGTCTTTTTCTGCTGCCGCATGGCGCACAGAAATTGTTTGGCGCTTTTGGCGGCTATGGCATTGAAGCAACAGGCCAGTTCTTTGAAGCCAAGCTCGGTCTGCCTGCGTCCTTCGCGCTATTGGCCGGACTGATCGAAGTGGTTGGCGGCCTGTTCCTGGCCCTTGGCCTGTTCACCCGCCCAGTGGCCGCACTCGTGGCTGGCATGATGGCGGTCGCCACCATTGGCGTGCATTGGGGTGCTGGATTTTTCTGGACCTCGGGCGGCTATGAATATCCGCTATTCTGGGGTCTTGTGGCCTTGGCCTATGTGTTGCGTGGTGGCGGGCGCTATTCGCTCGATGCCGTGCTTGGCAGCGAATTCTAAAAGAGAGGATCAGTCACATGTCCGCTAAGGTTCGCAAGGCGCAGGAGCGTGGCCATGCCAATCATGGCTGGCTCGACTCCTTCCATACATTCTCTTTCGCTGATTTTTATGATCCCGCGCATATGAGCTTCAGTGCCTTGCGCGTGATCAACGAAGACCGGGTGAGTGCTGGACAAGGTTTTGGCACCCATGGCCACCGCGACATGGAGATCATCTCCTATGTCGTGGAGGGCGCGCTGGAGCATAAGGATTCGATTGGCACAGGCTCGGTGATCAATGCCGGCGACGTGCAAGTCATGTCCGCGGGCTCGGGCATTCGCCACAGCGAGTTCAATCCGTCGGCAAAGGATGGGGTGCATTTTCTGCAAATCTGGATCATGCCGGATACCACCAACCACACGCCACGCTATGATCAGAAAACATTTGTTGCTGACGCCAAAAAGGGGCGCGCGCGGCTTGTGGTGTCGGACGACGGGCGTGATGGGTCACTCATGATCCATCAGGATGCCGATCTCTATGCAAGCCTTCTTGATGCGGGCGCAAATCTGCAGCATGAGCTCCGTCAAGGTCGGCGTGGCTGGGTTCAAATCGTGCGCGGCGCACTTGAAGTGAATGGTATCAAGCTTGAAAGCGGTGATGGCCTGGCGCTTGAGAATGAAACTTTGCTGACGCTTTCTGCCAGCAAAGACAAAACTGAATTTCTGATCTTCGATCTTCCATAAAAAGGACAATACACAATGGCAAAAGTTCTGGTTCTCTATTACTCGACCTATGGTCACATCGAAAAAATGGCTGAAGCCATGGCTGAGGGCGCACGTGCTGCTGGCGCTACCGTCGATATCAAGCGTGTGCCGGAAACCGTGCCGGAAGAAATCGCACGCACACATCACTTCAAGCTCGACCAGAAAGCGCCTGTCGCCAAGATCGAAGACCTTGAACATTATGATGCGATCATTGTCGGCACAGGCACGCGCTTTGGCCGCATGTCCTCGCAAATGGCGGCCTTTCTTGATCAGGCTGGCGGACTTTGGGCACGCGGCGCTTTGAATGGCAAAGTGGGCGCAGCCTTCGCCTCCACCGCAACACAGCACGGCGGACAGGAAACAACACTCTTTTCCATCATCACAAACCTGCTTCATTTCGGCATGGTGATTGTGGGCCTGCCCTACAGCCATCAGGGCCAGATGAGCATGAGCGAGATCGTCGGCGGTGCGCCCTATGGAGCAACAACCTTGGCCGCGGGTGATGGCTCACGCCAGCCTAGCGAAATTGATCTGGCCGGCGCCCGCCATCAGGGCGAGCTGGTGGCCAAGACAGCGGCCAAATTGTTCGGCTGAGATCTGCCTACCTCGTTGCGGGGACGCGAAGGCGACGTGGCCATCCATAAGGCCACACGCGAGGCTCTGGGTTGCTTCGCTTCCCTCGCAATGACGAACAAAAAAAGCCCCGCAGTGATGCGGGGCTTTCTGTTGTATTGAAGGCAACAATCAGACGTCGAAGAAGACCGTCTCGTTGTCGCCCTGCAACACAATGTCGAATGTATAGATCGTCTTGCCGTCTTTGTGTGATGGCTTGGCGATCAATGTATCACGACGCTTCTTGAGCTCAATCCCGCGCAGAATCGGATCCGCCTCATTGGCCTTTTCCTCATCGGCAAAATAGATACGCGTATTGAGACCCATATTGATGCCGCGCGCGACAATCCAAAGGCTGATATGGGGTGCTTGTACCTTGCCTGCGCGCCCAGCCACCGGACCCGGCTTCACCGTGTAAAAACGATATAGGCCGGTTTCAAAATCGGTGCAGGCACGGCCCCAGCCACGGAAATTCGGATCAACCGAACCCGTCTCCTGGCGGTCGCCGGGATGATTGTAACGACCATCCGCATTGGCCTGCCAGGCCTCGATCAGCGCATCACGCACGAGGCTGCCGGAGCCGTCAAAGACACGACCTTCAATGATAATCTGCGCACCGCGCGTGGTCGCGCTGACCATATTATTATCAAAGTTGTTCTGGAAAATATCGAAACCTGCCTGATGCGGTGCCAATCCGATATGGACATAGGGACCAGCCGTCTGGGAGGCTGTTTCCTTGAGATATTTCACGCTCATGGATCAATTCCCTTCAAGACGGTTTTCAAACAGCGTCGAGCGACGGCCACGCAGAACCATATCGAAACGATAGGCCATGGTGTCGTCGGGCACAGACGCATTGAGATCAAGCGGCGCGATGAGGCGCTGGATCGCCTCTTCATCGGGGATGGTTTTGATGATCGGGCAGACTTTGATCAGTGGATCACCTTCAAAATACATCTGCGTGATGAGGCGCTGCGCAAAAGCATTGCCAAACAGCGAGAAGTGGATGTGGGCGGGACGCCAGCTGTTCACATAATTGCGCCACGGATAGGCACCCGGGCGTATGGTGCGGAAATAATAATAGCCATTCTCGTCGGTCAGCGTGCGGCCACAGCCGCCGAAATTTGGATCGATGGGGGCGAGATAAGTATCATTTTTGTGACGATAACGACCACCCGCATTGGCTTGCCAGAACTCCACCAGAGTGTTGGGCAGGCCGCGACCATTTTCATCAAGAATATAGCCATGCACGATGATGCGCGGGCCGATGGCCTCACCATCCTTGGCGTAATTCAGGATCAGATCATTATCGAGCATGCCCAGCTCGTTTTGCCCAAACATAGGGCCTGTCGTTTCCGACACGGAATGATCAATTGACAAAAGCGCATTGCGCGGCGAGCGCAGCACGCTCGTCTTGTAGATAGGCGCATAGGCGGGCGACTGCGATGCGTAATCGCGTCGGAAGAGCTCAGGATAGGGATTGCCCCCTTCCTTCACAAATGCCGGCGGCGCATGAGACACGAGATCGTTCACGAGCGGCTTCCTTTTTCCATGTTACCCCGCCCCAGAAGGGGGAGGTGAGATCACCGAGATTGGCAAAATAGAGCTGACTGCGCAACAAATTGACATGTGGCGTTGCGCCCCAACATTGATGAAAATCAAATATGACCCGTGACGCGCGCTAAAATCGCATCAACTGCCATATCAGGCTTATCCCCTGACCAAACCACGTATTGATCAGGCCGCACGAGAATAAGGCTCGCTTCATAAGCCTCACGCCCGTTTTTGCGGGTGTCGCAAATGACCTCGAAGGGAATCTGTGCTGCTTTCGCAGCTTCTGTGAAGGCGGCGACATCAGCCGCATCCGCATCCAGCGCAAGAAGCGTGAAGCCCTGCCCCAGCGCATCGAAACTGTTGCGACCATCTGATAGCGGCAACGGCGCCAAATGATGACCCGCACGTGCCTTCACCTGATGCACGCCATGCGCACCTGTTTTGCCGCCAGCTGGTCCAAACAATACGGGCGAGGCTTCGTAATTGGGCTCATATTGCTGGAAGCGCGAACCGATGTCGGTCTGGCGTCCTTCCCAGGCCGCTTCAAACTCCGCGCGATCACGTTCGGGATTGTAGCGATGCAAAAATTCCGTATCGCGCTTGATGCGCGAAGTGATGAAATCATTCGCCGTGTCCCAAAATACTGGGCGACGCTCTTCGCTATAGCTTTCGAGCAATGCATCAGCCCCCCAGCCCTGCACGCAAGCAGCCAGCTTCCAGCTGAGGTTGACGATGTCTTCAAGGCCGTTGTTAAGACCAAAGCCACCATAAGGGGGATGCGCATGGGCTGCATCACCGGCAATGAAAATACGCTCACGCTGGTATTCGTTGGCAACAGCAACGCGCATTTGCCAGAAGGACAAATGCTCAAAGTCGCACTCGACCGGAAAGCCGGTCGCTTGGCGAATGAGGCCCAGAGAATCGAACGTCTCGATTTTGGACTCAGGCGGCACGGGTGCATGGAAGAACCAGCCATCGGGCACATCAATGCGCCCAAAAAACTGCCAATAACCATCATCCTCAGGTCGTATCACGCGATAGGTCGAGCGCTCGGGAAAGCGCTTCAGCTTTTCATTGAGATCGGGTGAGCGGAAAACGGCCAGCAACATGGTCTGCTCGTAATCTTGTGTCGTGCGATCAATGCCGATCTGGTCGCGCACAGCTGAGCGCGCACCATCGCAGCCCACAAGATAAGAACCCGTGATCATGCGCGCATCGGAGCCATCCTCGCGCGACACTTCGACAGAGACTTTGCTACCATCCTGCGTGACTTTTCCTGCAACACAACCAAACAGCGTCGTGACGCTGGGCAGATCCTTGATCTTTTTCCGCAGCACCATTTCAGTCTGATATTGCGGTAGTCGCTCATTGTCTTGCGCGTAAAAAGCCCGCACCAATTCGCGGCCCGCGGGGGCGTGCCAATACTCACTCATCAAATTGCCGTAAGAGGTGAGTTCGCCGATCGCATAGCCCTTGGGCATGAGACGCGCCTCGCGCATTTCATCCACCACGCCCCAGCGCGCAAAATGTTCCATCGTGCGTTGGGTAAGGTTCTGGCCTTTGGGAATACGGCTCAAAGTCTCACGCGGCTCGATCACCGCGCAAGATACGCCGCGCAAACCCAGCGCTACGGCAAGACCGACGCCTACCGGCCCGCCGCCTACAATCACAACGTCAAAATGATCACGCATTTTCTTGCTCTTTTTGATTCACTGGTTTTTTTGCTTTTAACGCGCCGCTTCCGCAATCTGGCGTGCCCGTTCGATCGCCTCTGGCGAAGCTGTATAGACGCGATTGAGAATGGACGTGATCTCGTCAGCAAAGACCGGATCTACATCAATGGCTTGTTTTTCAGCTTCTGCCTTATATTCAGCATCTTTCATGGTTTCTGCAAAAGCAGCACGCAGCGCTGTAGCGCGATCTGCTGGCATGTTGGCAGGTCCCGCAAGTGGCCAGGCAATCGCCAGACGCGCTAGAAAAACTTCGAGAAACTGCCGATCCGCCTGATCCTTCACGAGATCAAGCGCGGAGGGCACATTGGGCAAGTCAGTCGCTTTGGAGAGGCCGAGCTGCAATTGCACATCGACCTTTTTCTCAGGCACCCATGCTGGGCGCGCAACTTTCAGATAGCCCCATGAGAGACCCGCCATGCCATCGGCTTCGCCGCGCTCAACCGCCAGCAACAATTCGCTCGCACCAGGATAACCGGTGACAATCTTCATCTTGGTCTTGAACACTGCATTCATGATCAGCGGGAAGGTTGCTGTATCAGCACCACCACCTGTTGTGGCGATGATGACTTCACGGCCACGCAGATCATCAAGTGTTTTAAAATTAGATTGACTGCGCGTGAACACAAGATTGGTTTCGCGACTGGGGCTCCCAATCCAGGTCAGATTGCGAGGATCAAATTGCGCCTGCTTATTGCCCATCAAAGGCTCAAAGGGTGTACCGCGCGAGAAAGTCGCAATCGCAGTGCCATCTTTGGGCGCGAGATTGGCCATGTGATTAATGGCCGTGAGGCTGCCCGCACCAGGCATATTCTGCACAATGACTTTGGGGTTGCCGGGAATATGTTTGCCAATGTAGCGACCGATGGCACGCGCATTAAGGTCGTAACCGCCACCTGGCGAAAAGCCGACGATGATCGAGAGATTTTTCCCTTTGTAAAAATCCTCAACCGCATCGGCGCGAGCCGGAGCACTCGATATGAGAGCTAAGCCAGTCAGGGCAATTGCGCGTGTGATCTGATTTGCCATATTGCGTCTCCCGCCGAGGCCCCATGGGTGGGGCTCCTGTCATTGATTTGAGGCCGTTCTAGCCCGAAACAAGGCGGCCTTCACCCCCTAAGCGAGGGCTTGAAATATATGCCCTAAAATTAGGCTGTAAGGATAAAAATTAGGCAATTACTGCCAAAATTCAGGTCAATTGACCGAGGAAAGCCCGCGCTTTCAGCGCTCTGGCAGCTAGGAAGCACCCGTTTGGCGAGACAACACTTGCTCTTTTCGTGCCAAAAGCCTCCGACAGGCCGCCGATCCCGGCATGTGGGATAGATGTCCACGGGAAAATGGACCGAGCCACCCCGAAAGTGCACAAAATTGGCAGCCAAAGCGTGACGGCTGGCATGTTACCTGCTTTGAGAACCCCGTATCCACGGGCACCCCGCGTGCCGCCCGCGATCCCCGA
>CAINNX010000161.1 GCA_903851305.1 uncultured Hyphomicrobiales bacterium
AAAGTGCCAAATTCCGTCTTGAGGGCAAGGCCCCCACCAAGCTTTGTGCGGTCAGTCTCACCCGGCTTTACATGACATGAAGCACAGCCGCCTGCATGAAAGACAATCTCACCACGTGCCGCATCGCCATTGTGTTCGAGACTGACAACATCACTGTCGGGGAGGACAACAGGACGTGTGATCCACCAAATCAGAACCAGACCTGCCAAGAACATAAGAAGCAAATCAGAAAAGATACGTTTCATGATGGCATCCCCTCGTCGTGAGCAGAAGCATCCTTGTGCGGCGCGACTGGCTCACCTGATATGAGCCAGACCGCCACGCAATCTCGCAATCAATATCTCAAAATCAGTTCTTCTTGGCGCGATAGCCTTCGTGGCAGCCACCGCACGCGCGCACAACATTCGGGAAGGTCGCCTTGAAGCTTGCCTCATCTTTCACAGCGCCTTGAGCGGCTTCCGCATCGGCTGCAAACTTCGCCCATTTGGCGTCGAAATCGGCCTTGTCGGTCCAGATTTTTGGCAGAGCCGCCGTTTCATTGCCGGTCTCGGTGCCGACGGGGAACAAGCTCGGAGCCTTTTTGGCGGAATCAGCAAAGGTCTTGAGCGTGGTCTGCACAGCGGCCAGATCAAAAGCCTGTTCGCCCTTCAGCATGGCAGCCGGTGCGCGGCCTGCCTGGCCCAGACCCTTCATCAGCTGCTGGCGTTCAGCAATGATATTGTTCTGCGCAACGGCTGCGACAGAGGACAGGCCAGCCACGAGAGCGGTTGCAATCAAAAATCCACGAAACATGCTGATCTCCTCAAACAGAAATGACGATGGATGTTACTTTTCGACGGGCAGGCCAGCGGCGAGCCAGGCATTCATGGACCCTTGAAAATGCGTATGCACATCGGCACGACCTGCGGTCTGCGCCAACTCAAGACCCTGCAGTGTGCGCGCACCGGAGCGGCACGAGAGAACCACAGGCTTATCTGTCGGCAGGCCAGCAGGATCAAAAGCGGACAATGGCATGTTCAGCGCGCCGGGAATGTGACCCGCGGCAAATTCATGCGGCTCGCGCACGTCAACGAGATGGATCGAGTCCGAGGCCAAAGCCTTTTGAACGTCTTCGAGGCTCATCACATCCACACGCATCATTGGCTTATGTCTCCGACCGATATCTGACCTGCCCTATTTTAGCGTAAAAGTCCGCTATGGGCGAGATAAAGCTCGAGGTTGAAGACCAAGGCCCCCACCCCCAAAAGTGCAAAAGGGTGCATACGTGGGCGCCAAGTCAACATGGCGGCTACGAAAACAGCCAAGCCCCAGGCCAGCGGCCCGGCATCCGCCATGCGGAAAATCGCAATGGCGCCCGAAAACATCAGCCCCGTGCCAATGGGGGCAAGGCCCATTTCCAGCGCCGCATGCCATTCCCGACCGCGATAGCGATTCCAGACTTTTGAAACCGCCAGACACAGCAGGGACGAGGGCAGGAAAAGCGCCAGCGTCGCCACAATGGCCCCGCCCCAACCTGCGACCTTCCAGCCGATCAGCGTGCCCAGCATGGAGCCCGGGCCGGGCGCGACGCGCGCCACGGCAAAAATCTCGATGAATTCACGCGCCGACATCCAATGCTGAACATCGACCGCCTCTTTCTGGATCGGCGCAAAGATCGACGGACCGCCACCAATGGCCACTAGCGACAGCGGCACAAAGACGCTCATCAAAGCGAGATAGGGAGAGAGGGATGAATCCTCACGCATGGGTCGCGCCCTTTCTCGGCCAGACAGCGGCCACGCTCAAAGGTGCGATGATGAGAACAACCGGCACCAGCGGCCATTCCATGACACCGACTGCCACAAAAGTGGCGACCATGGCGACCATGGGCGCGATGCGACGCATGCGCTGAATGCGCTGCGTGCCGATGACACCCAAGCGCAGATTGAGACCAACGGCTGCCGCCGCAACACCATCGACGCAGGCATGCAGCACCGGATAATCCTGCACATAGTGATAACCAATGGCGACAAAGACGCAGAGTACAGTCGGCCCTGACATAAGCGCCAGAAGCGACACCGCCGCACCCACCGCGCCGCGAATACGATAGCCGACATAGACGCACAGATTGGTAACATTGGCGCCCGGCACAACTTGCGCCAAAGCAATGCCGGAGAGGAAATCCTCATTGCCCATCCAGCGATAGCGATGCACGACCTGGCGATGAATCCAGCCCGACAAGCCGCCCCCAAAGGAGAAGACCCCAATCCAGAACAAGACCGCACCCAGTTTGAACAGCGAGGGCGGTGGAGCGAGTTCTTCGGACAGGGGATCGCCCATGATTCGTCTTTCTTGTTGGGGCCAGTGTAGTGATCCCGCCTCGTCATTGCGAGCGTAGC
>CAINNX010000162.1 GCA_903851305.1 uncultured Hyphomicrobiales bacterium
CGCACGCCGGTGCGCGAGGCTTTTGGTAGGCTCGTCTCCAAGGGGCTGGTTGTGCCGGGCCTTGGGCGCGGGCTGATTGTGCGCCGCCTCGACCAGACGGAAGTTGTCGAGCTTTATGCCATGCGCGAAATTCTGGAGGGCGCGGCGGCGCGTCTCGCCGCCAAACACGCCAGCGCCCCGGAGGTCGATGCTTTGCGCGATCTGGAAGAGGGGTTTGAGAAAGCGGCGACTTCAGACGAGATGGCGCGGCTAAACCGGCTGTTTCATGAGTGCATCTTTGCGGCCTCCCGCAACCGCTATCTGGATGGCGCGCTGCAAGAATTGCAGGACGCGATTGCGCTGCTTGGACGGACCACATTTTCAGTCGATGCGCGACCAGTAGCAGCCTTTCGCGAGCACCGCGAGCTGATCGAGGCGATAGCCTTGCAAGACGCCGACAAGGCGGACGCGCTGGCCCGCGCGCATATCCGCGAGAGCCTGCGGGCGCGGTTGAAGATTATGCAGGGCGGCTAGCAGCCGTCATTGCGAGCGCAGCGAAGCAATCCAGCGCCTCGCGTGCGGCCTATGGATTGCCGCAACGCCTCCGGCTCCTCGCAATGACGATGCCTTGCCCTCTCCCCCCTCCCGCGCCATAACCCGTGGATGAGCCAGACAAAAGACAAGACCCGTCAGGGGACGGGAGCCAAATTTGGGCGCGTGGCGCGCTTTGTCATCCATTATTGGTTGATTGCGCCGGGGCTGTTTTTCTCGCTGCTCAGCGTGCGCATAGTCTCCACGCTGATTGATGTCAGCGTGCCTGTGGCCGCTGGCTGGCTGGTCGATGCGGTGGCGTCTGGCAAGGCCGAGGATCCTGCCCCCGCCATTCGCGCGCTCATCATCTTTCTGACGCTGGGCGTTGTCTTTCACATCTTGCGCCAAAGCGTGACCTTTATTGCCAATCGCCTGTCGGCACGCGCCATCACGGCCATTGGTCGCGATGCTTTTGCCAAGGTGCAGCGGTTTTCCTCCGACTGGCATGCCAATTCTTTCGCGGGCGCAACCGTGCGCAAGATCACGCGTGGCATGACGTCATTCGATACATTCACCGACACGCTGGCCTTCGGCCTTGTGCCAGCTTTCATTGTCGTCACCGGCGTCACCATGATGTTTGCCTGGCGCTGGCCTTTGCTTGGGCTGGTCACGGGGCTTTCGGTTCTCACCTTCATTGTGGTTGTGGTGACGCTGTCAGTTGTCTGGATCAGGCCAGCCAATGTCGCCGCACGCGAATGGGATTCGAAAATGGCTGGCGTGCTGGCCGATTCCATCACCGGCAATGCCGCCGTCAAAAGCTTTGCAGCCGAAGAGCGCGAGGATCGTCATTTCGCTGAAGTTGCGCAGGGCTGGCATTGGCGCGCGGTGCGCTCATGGGATCGCAGCGCCGTGTCTGGGCTTGTGCAGGCTGTGCTTTTGCTGGTGCTGCAATTGGGAATGCTGGGCACAGGCCTGTGGCTGTGGACGCAGGGGCGTGCCACGCCCGGCGATATTGCCAGCCTCATTGCCACGCAATTTCTGATCACCGGCTATTTGCGCGACATTGCCCAGCATGTGCGCTCCGTGCAGCGCACGGTGAACGACATGGATGACGTGCTCGAGTTTCGCAATGCGCAGCTGCAGGTGGCCGATCAGACAGACGCCAAGCCTTTGCAGGTGGCACATGGCGCGATTGAATTTGAGCGCGTCACCTTCCGCTACAAAAGCGCCAGTGCATCGCTCTATGAAGATTTCTCGCTGCAAATTCCGGCCGGGCAGAAAGTTGGCCTCGTTGGCACATCGGGCGCTGGCAAATCCACTTTCGTGAAATTGATCCAGCGACTTTATGATGTCTATCACGGACGCATTCTGATCGATGGGCAAGATATTGCCCATGTCACGCAAGCTTCGCTGCGCAATGCTGTGGGCCTTGTGCCGCAAGAGCCAGTGCTCTTCCATCGCTCGATTGCCGAAAACATTGCCTATGGTCGCCCGGGTGCCAGCGAAGACGAGATCATTGAAGCCGCGCGCCTCGCCCATGTAGATGAATTTGTGCGTGGCCTGCCCAAGGGCTATGCGACGCTGGTGGGCGAGCGCGGCGTGAAACTGTCGGGCGGCGAGCGCCAGAGGGTCGCCATTGCGCGCGCCATTCTGGCGGCCACGCCGATCCTCATTCTGGATGAGGCGACGTCCTCGCTCGATAGCCTGTCAGAGACCTATATCCGCGAGGCCATGGACCGACTGGCCGAGGGGCGCACGACGCTGGTCATCGCCCACCGCCTCTCAACCGTGCAGCGGCTCGACCGCATCCTGGTCTTTGAGCGGGGGCAGATTGTCGAAGACGGCACCCACAAAAGCCTGATGGCGCGCGAAAATGGCGCCTATCGCCGGCTGGTCCAGACGCAATCAGGTGGCTTTCTGGCGGAAGCGGCGCAGTAGCGCCTTGGTCCCCCTCCCCCTTGAGGGGAGGGGCTAGGGGTGGGGGTCGCGCGGTCTAGCAGAACTGCGCTTCACAAGTCGATGACGATATCCCGACCCCCACCCCGCTCGGGCTTTCTCCCGAGTCGTCCCTCCCCTCAAGGGGGAGGGTGTGTGTGCTGTGCTGTGCTGTCACCTTGTCTCTCCGGCCAAGCCGCCCTAAACCTCCTCCCAACAGAGTGAGGGGCCAAAATGACCGAGAACGAGGTTTTGGACGAATTCCGCGCGGCGGGTGCGCTGCTGCAGGGGCATTTTATTTTGACGTCGGGCCTGCGTTCCCCCGTCTTCCTGCAAAAAATGTTCGTCTTCCAGGATCCCAAGCGCACAGAAAAACTCTGCCGTGCATTGGCCCAGAAAATTGAATCCATCTACGGCAAGATCGACATTGTGGTAGCGCCTGCGGTTGGTGGCATTGTGCCGGGCTATGAAACGGCGCGCCACTTGGGTGCCAAGGCGATTTTCGTTGAACGCGAGAATGGCAAATTTGCACTTCGTCGCGGCTTCCAGATTGATCCGGGCGCCAAGGTGATCATTGTCGAAGACATCATCACCACGGGCCTGTCGCTGCGCGAAACGCTGGAGAGCCTGCAAGAGCACCTCACGGGTGGCGCCAAGATTGTCACCGCCGCGTGCCTGATTGATCGCTCCGGCGGCAAAGCTGATGTCGGTGGCCCGCTGGTGGCGCTTGCAACGATGGATATTCCCACTTATTCGCCAGATGCGTTGCCCCCTGAACTGGCCGCCATGCCAGCCATCAAGCCGGGCAGCCGTGGCCTGAAGGCCTGATCGGAGTTTTGGAGATGAGCGCAGCACGGCTTCGCCTCGGCGTGAATGTCGATCACATTGCCACCGTGCGCAATGCGCGCGGCGGCGCTGTGCCTGATCCTGTGCGCGGTGCGCTTCTCGCCATTGAAGCGGGCGCTGATGGCATCACGGCGCATCTGCGCGAAGATCGTCGCCACATTCGCGATGAGGATATTGCACGCCTCATGGCCAGCATTTCAAAGCCGCTCAATTTCGAAATGGCGACCACCGACGAAATGGTTGGCATTGCGCTGAAGACCAAGCCGCATGCCGCCTGTCTCGTGCCGGAAAAGCGCAGCGAGCGCACGACGGAGGGTGGCCTCGATGTCATCGGTGGACATGATCACGTGAAAGCCGCCACGACCAAGCTGAAGGCCGCAGGCATTCGCGTGTCGCTGTTCATCGAACCGTCTGTTGAGGCGCTGGAAGCAGCCGTCTCCATCGGCGCCCCGGTGGTAGAATTGCATACAGGCTCGTGGTGCGAGGCCGTGACCGAAGGCTCGGCTAAAGCCGAGCATGAATTCGAGCGCATCAAGATCGCCGCCGCCAAAGCCGCAGAGCTGGGGCTCGAATGCCACGCAGGCCACGGCTTGGATTATGCGACAGCCCAGCGCATTGCCGCTCTGCCGCAGATCATCGAGCTGAACATCGGCCATTTCCTGATGGGCGAGGCCCTCTTTGTGGGCCTGCCCGAGGCCATTGCCACCATGCGCAAGGCCATGGATGAGGGCCGGGCAGGGGCTTAAGCCCCTGAAAATGAGTGATCTCTAGGCATGATCATGGCTTGGTATCAAATCGCCGCAGTTGGCGTTGCCCTTGGCGCGCGCAGGCGCAATCGCTATAGCTCTTTTTCTCTTTCAAGCGCCGGGCGCCCGCTGAGCGCGATTCGCGGGTCAAATGCAGGACATTCCATGAGCGGTCCAGTCGAATTGGGCACCAAAAAAGCGAAAGCTGATGAAGGAGGCATTGTCGAGACGATCAAAGTCGTCATTCAGGCGCTGCTCATTGCGCTCGTCGTGCGCACGCTGCTGTTCCAGCCGTTCAACATTCCCTCAGGATCGCTGATCCCCACGCTGTTGATCGGCGATTATCTGTTTGTCTCGAAATATAGCTACGGCTATTCGAAATTTTCGGTGCCCTTATCGCCCAATCTGTTTTCGGGTCGCATCTGGGGAACAGAGCCCAAGCGCGGCGATATTGCCGTGTTCAAACTCCCCAGCGATGGCTCCACCGATTACATCAAGCGCGTAATTGGTCTGCCGGGTGACAAGATCCAGATGGTGCAAGGCCGTCTGTTGATCAATGGGCAAGTGGTGCCGCGCGAGGCCGTGCAAAAGATCCGCACACGCGACGCCTTTGGCCGCGATGTGGACGTGCCGACCTATAAGGAAACCTTGCCCGGCGGCGTCTCCCATCTCGTCATCGAACGCGATGGCGACACAGGCTATTACGACAACACCAAAATCTTTGACGTGCCAGCCGGCCATTATTTCATGATGGGCGACAATCGCGATAATTCCACCGATTCACGTGTCGGCCAGAATGAAGGCGGCGTGGGACCTGTGCCGTTTGAGAATTTTGTCGGCCGTGCCGAAGTGATCTTCTTCTCGGTCGAAGAAGGCGATGCTGCCTGGCAATTCTGGAAATGGCCTTGGAGCGTGCGCTGGAGTCGTCTCTTCCAGCTGGTGCGCTGACCTCATGCCGCGTCTCGTCAAGCCTCCCATTGCCGATCTTGAAGCGGCCATGGGCCATGTCTTCAAGGATCGACTGTTGCTCGCCCGCGCGCTGACCCATGTGAGCGCTGTGGCAAGCGATGCGGCGCGTAGCGAAACCTATCAGCGATTGGAATTTCTGGGCGACCGCATGTTGGGCCTGGCGATTTCAGACATGCTCTGCGCGGCTTTTCCGCAAGCAGCCGAAGGCGAATTGTCCCGCCGCTTGGCTGATCTTGTGCGCAAGGAAAGCTGCGCTGAAGTGGCAGTCGAATGGGGTGTTGGTCCTCATTTGAAGCTGGGTGACGGCGAAGCGCAGACGGGCGGGCGTAAAAAGGTCGCAATCCTGGGTGATGTTTGCGAAGCTTTGATTGCGGCTGTCTTTCTGGATGCCGGTTTTGATAAGGCACGAGAGATTGTCGCAAAGGCTTGGACAGCGCGTATGCATGCGCCACGCCGCCCGCTGCGCGATCCCAAAACGGCGTTGCAGGAATGGGCGCAAGGGCGCGGCAAACCGACACCCGTTTACCGAGAAATTTCGCGCACAGGGCCGGCCCATGCGCCGGTCTTTGTGATCGCGGTGGAAGTTGAAGATTTGAGTCCTGTCGAAGCCACAGGGGCCTCCAAGCGCATTGCCGAACAATCGGCGGCGCAGGCCTTTTTGGAACGGGAAGGCGTATGGGAAAAGGCGACAGCATGAGCGAGACTGAGCAGACACGCTGCGGCTTCGTTGCGTTGATCGGCGCGCCCAATGCCGGCAAATCGACTTTGATGAATGCGCTGGTCGGCGCCAAAGTGACCATCGTCTCGCGCAAGGTGCAAACCACGCGCGCGCTGGTGCGCGGTATTGCGCTGGAAGGCCAATCACAAATCATCTTTGTCGACACGCCCGGTATTTTTGCACCCAAGCGCAGACTTGATCGCGCCATGGTTACGTCTGCTTGGGGTGGGGCGGGTGACGCTGATGTCATCGCACTGCTGGTGGATGTGCGCAAAGGCATTACGGAAGAAGTCGAAGCGATTCTGGCCAAGCTGCCAGATGTGCGTGCGCCCAAAGTGCTGATCCTCAACAAGACCGATGCGATTGATCCGCCGCGCCTGTTGAAACTGGCGGCCGATCTCAACGAGAAATTCCGTTTCACAGATACGTTCATGATCTCGGCTCTTAAAAACCGCGGCCTTGATCATCTGCGCTCGAAACTGGCTGCCATGATGGCGCCCGGTCCCTGGCTCTACCCGGAAGACCAGGTGTCAGACGCCCCGCTGCGGTCGTTGGCCGCTGAAATCACGCGCGAAAAATTGTTCGAGCGGCTGCACGATGAATTGCCCTACGAGTCCACGGTTGAGACCGACATGTGGAGCGAGCAGCCCGATGGCTCAGCGCGTGTCGAGCAGACGATTTTTGTGGCGCGCGAGGGACACAAGAAAATTGTCATTGGCGAGGGTGGCCGCACGATCAAATCGATTGGCACCGCCGCGCGCAAGGACATTATGGAAGCGGCGGAGACCAAGATCCACCTCTTCCTCTTCGTGAAGGTTCGCGAGAACTGGAGCGAAGACCCCGAGCGGTATCGCAATATGGGTCTTGAATTTCCCAGAAGCTGAAGGAGCGATGTATGCCCACCTCGCCTCTCACCATGCGCAAGCGTTTTACGGCTTATCGCTATCTCACCGGCCCCGATGATTCCGCTTTCTGTCATCGTGTGACACAGGCCATCAACCCAGGCTGGTCGCTCTATGGCCCGCCGACGCTAACCTTTGATCCGGTCAAAGGTCGTGTGATTTGCGGTCAGGCGATCACCAAGGATGTCGAGGGTGAGGATTATTCGCCTGAGATGAAATTGGGCGAACTGTAACGCCGTCATTGCGAGCGTAGCGAAGCAATCCAGAATGCGGCCTGTGGATTGCTTCGGAGCTCACGCTTTTCGCAATGACGAGAGCAAGGTGTCCTTATGGAATGGCGTGACCAAGGCCTTGTGATCGGTGTGCGTCGGCATGGCGAGTCCAGCGTCATTGCGGAATTGATGACCCGCGCCCATGGCCGTCATCTTGGTCTTGTGCGCTCGGGCCGCTCGCGCGCCATGCAGCCTGTGTTGCAGGCGGGCAATCACGTCGAAGCGCATTGGCGCGCGCGCATTGAAGAGCATCTGGGCCAATATGTGCTGGAGCCCGCACAACTGCGCACAGCTGAGCTCATGACCTCGCAACTCGCTCTCCATTGCGTGAGCCATGTGAGCGCCTTGTTGCGCCTGCTGCCCGAGCGCGAGCCGCATGAAAATCTTTATGAAATGGCGACGCTCATCATGGAGCATCTGCAGGCGCGTGATATTGCACCAGCCTTGGTCGTGCGGTTTGAACTTGCCCTTCTGGTCCAGCTTGGCTTTGGCCTTGATCTGTCGGAATGCGCCGCCACGGGCGTGCGGGAAGATTTGATCTATGTGTCGCCGAAATCGGGACGCGCGGTCTCGCGCGCGGCGGGCGCGCCCTATGCCGAGCGCATGTTGCCACTGCCTGATTTTCTCACACACGCGACCTTCAGCACGCAGGTCGAGCGCGATGTCTTGTGTGAGGCCTTTCGCATGACGGGCTATTTTCTCGAGCGCGATATTTTCGCAGCGCGCGGGCTAGAGATGCCCGCCGCACGCGCGGCCTATATCGCCAGCCTGTGAGACGAATCGTCTAAACCTTGCGGCAGAGCTGCCCCGAGGGGCTGGGCAGAGCCGGTTTTCCGCGTCTTTCTCATCTGGGACAAAAAGGGAACTTGCGGGCCTTTGCCGCATCGGTTAACCCCCTGACCCATGGCCAAGGCTCACACACCGCCGCCGTCTCACACGGCTCCCGACCCGATCAGTCTGCGCGACGCGCTTGAAGAGCGTTATCTCGCTTACGCTTTGTCGACCATTATGGGTCGAGCCTTGCCGGATGCGCGCGACGGATTGAAGCCCGTGCATCGGCGCATTCTCTACGGCATGCACATCCTGAAGCTGGATCCCGGAACGGCCTTCAAGAAATGCGCGAAGATCGTTGGCGATGTGATGGGTTCGTTCCATCCCCACGGCGATCAGGCAATATATGATGCGCTTGTGCGCCTCGCGCAGGATTTCGCCTCGCGCTATCCGATGATTGAGGGGCAGGGCAATTTCGGCAATATCGATGGCGATAGCGCCGCTGCCTATCGCTACACCGAAGCACGCATGACCGATGCCGCGCGCATGCTGCTTGAAGGCATCAATGAAGATGCTATCGATTTCCGAGAAAATTATTCTGGCGATCAGCAAGAGCCGATCGTGCTTCCCGCGGCCTTCCCCAATCTGCTCGCCAATGGTTCGCAGGGCATTGCGGTGGGCATGGCGACGTCCATTCCGCCGCATAATGTTGGCGAGCTCTGTGATGCTGCGCTCTATCTTGTCTCCCATCCCAAAGCGTCGACCGACCAGCTGCTGACCTTCGTGCCGGGGCCTGATTTCCCCACGGGCGGCATCATCATTGATACGCCCGAGACCATTGCCGAAACCTATCGCACGGGTCGCGGCTCGTTCCGCGTGCGCGCGAAATGGGAAAAGGAAGAGGGCACGCGGGGCATGTGGGTGACGGTCGTCACCGAGATTCCTTATGGCGTGCAAAAATCGCGGCTGATCGAAAAAATTGCCGAGTTGTTGAGCGACAAGAAATTGCCTTTGTTGGGCGATGTGCGTGATGAATCTGCCGAAGATGTGCGCATCGTATTCGAGCCGCGCGTGCGCACCATTGACCCTGTGGTGATGATGGAAAGCCTGTTCCGCAATACGGAGCTGGAATCGCGCTTTCCTGTGAACATGAATGTGCTGGTCGACGGCGTTGTGCCGCGCGTGGTCTCGCTGGCGGATGCTTTGCGCCAATGGATTGATCATCGCCGTGACGTCTTGCTGCGCCGCTCGCGTCATCGCTTGGCCGAGATCGAGCATCGTCTCGAAGTGCTGGCGGGCATGATCCTTGTCTTCCTGCATCTGGACGAGGTGATCCGCATCATCCGCGAGGAAGATGAGCCAAAGGATGCGCTCAAGGTTCGTTTCAAACTGACTGACGTGCAGGCCAATTACATTCTTGACACGCGTCTGCGCTCTTTGCGCAAGCTGGAAGAAATGCAATTGCGCACCGAGCATGATGCGCTGACCAAGGAAAAGAGCGAGATCGAAAGCCTGCTGTCGGATGAGCCACAGCAATGGAAGACGATCTCCTGGCAGATCCGCGAAGTGAAGAAAAAGCTCGCTGGCGATAAGGCTGGACGGCGTCGCACCCTCTTTGATACGCCGCCGGAAGGTGCAGCGCTTGAGCTGGAAGAGGCCATGATCGAGCGCGAGCCCGTGACGGTGGTTTATTCTGAGAAGGGCTGGATTCGCACACTCAAAGGTCATGTCGCTGATTTGACGACATTGCAGTTCAAAGGCGATGACGCTTTGAACACCGCCTTTTTCTCAGAGACAACTTCCAAAGTGCTCGTGCTGGCGACCAATGGCAAAGTGTTCACGCTGGATGTCGGCAAATTGCCCGGCGGGCGCGGCTTTGGTGACCCTGTGCGCCTCTTCGCTGATATTGAAGAGGGCGAGGATATTGTTTGCCTCATGCCCTTTACGGCTGGTCAGCGTATGTTGATTGTCGGCTCTGATGGGCGCGGCTTCTTCGTCAACCAAGATGAAATGTTGTCATCGACCCGCAAGGGACGCGGTGTGCTGTCTGTTGACGCCCCTTCCAAAGCTCAAGTGTTGGTCGCTGGTGAGGGCGATCATATCGCCACCATCGGTGAGAACCGCAAATTGCTCATCTTCAAAGCTGCTGACGTGCCCGATATGGCGCGCGGTAAGGGTGTGCGTCTGCAACGCTTCAAGGATGGCGGCATTGTTGACGCGCGTGTCTTCAATCTGAAGGATGGTCTCACCTGGACCGATTCAGCCGGACGCAATTTCACTGTGTCAAAAGCCGAGCTGAAAGACTGGATCGGCAATCGCGCAGAAGCGGGGCGTTTGCCGCCTAAGGGATTTCCGAAGAACAATCGTTTCGGTTAATTCATTCGTCATTGCGAGGAGGCGATAGCCCGAAACGGCAATCCAGAGTTCAGCTGATCTGGATTGCTTCGCTTTGCTCGCAATGAGGGGGCTACTTCACCAATTCCCAGCCGGTCATGCCGAGCCGCTCTTGCGGCAGGAAACGCGCCTTGTAAGCCATTTTGCGTGAGCCCTCGACCCAATAACCCAGATAAACATGGGGCAGGCCCATGCGGCGCGCGCGCTCGATATGTTCCACGATCATGAATGTGCCAAGCGAACGATCAGCTTGGGCCACATCATAATAAGAATAGACCATCGACAATCCATCGCTGAGCACATCTGTCAGGCAGACGCCGATCAACGGACCTTCACCACGCCCCGTGATAAAACTGTCGATGCCGCGCGCGCGATATTCAATGACGCGTGTGTCGACATGTGAATCTTCAATCATCATCGAATAATCGAGAACGCTCATATCAGCCATGCCGCCATCGGCATGACGTGTGTCGAGATAAGCGCGAAACAGCGAATATTGTTCGGATGTGGGGGTTGCCGGATTGGCATGGCCGATGAGGTCTGTGTTGGCATCCAGAATACGGCGCATGTTGCGGCTGGGTGTGAAGTCGGCAACTTTCACACGCACCGAGACGCAGGCGCGACAATCCTCGCAAGCAGGGCGATAGGCAATGGTTTGCGAGCGACGAAAGCCAGATTGGGTGAGTGTGTCATTGAGCGCGCCCGCGCGCTTGCCCACCAGATGGGTAAAGACCTTGCGCTCTTCGCGGCCAGCCAGATAGGGACAGGGCGCGGGTGAGGTCAGGTAGAATTGCGGAGCATCACGTGGCTCTCTGCTCACCCATTTGCCTCCAGACGAGTCAGATTATTCTGTCCCATCAGGCGCGGCGTGTCACGACGACACCGGCGACAATGTCATGCAGGCAGCGTTTATCGTTGTTGAGTAGCGAGGTGAGCAGATTGACCGGGGCAAGCAGGGCCACAGCCCAGGACAGATAAAACAGGATCACATGCGCCGCAGCGTTGAGAAAGCTGACGGGCGTGCCGTCATTGTTGCGCATTTCAAGATCCATCAACCCCATACCGGGCGTCCCCATGCGCGGGCCTGAAATGCTCGCGCCATTGTAGATAATCGCAATGGCTGGATAGAGCACGGGGATCAGGAACCAGGACAGCCCGAAGGTCACCACACCGAGGAGCACAAAGACCACAAACAGACCCCAAAAAATGATCGAGATCAGCATCAGATCGAAGATGAGCGCGACAATGCGGCGCGAGCGCACGCCAGCCAGTGCTGCATAGGGCAGACGGGTTGGCCAAAAAGTCCCGCTATCGTCAGGTCCGCGTTCACTCACGTCTTTGGCTCCTTGGCCCGGGTCATATTTCAGATGTGGTGTGTGTCAAGCCCAGCTGCAAGCTGGCCAGCATCGTCATTGCGAGGAGCCGAAGGCGACGCGGCAATCCAGGTGTGACTATGGGGCTTCACCCCTTCAGCTTTTCTGCGACCTTCACCGCAAAATAGGTCAGAATGCCGTTGCAGCCGGCGCGCTTGAAGGCAAGCAGGCTTTCCATCATGGCCTTGTCGCCATCCAGCCAGCCGTTTTGGGCGGCGGCCATAATCATCGCGTATTCGCCGGACACTTGATAGGCGAAGGTCGGCACAGCAAATGTGTCTTTCACACGCCTTGCTATATCGAGATAGGGCATGCCGGGTTTGACCATGACCATGTCGGCGCCTTCTTCCAGATCCAGCGCCACTTCGCGAATGGCTTCATCGGAATTGCCCGGATCCATTTGATACGTGCGCTTGTCGCCACGCAGCAATCCCCCTGATCCCACCGCATCGCGGAAGGGCCCATAAAAAGCTGACGCATATTTGGCCGCATAGGCCATGATCTGAACGTGATCAAAACCCTCTTCGTCGAGCGCGGTGCGGATCGCGCCAATGCGCCCGTCCATCATGTCGGAGGGCGCAATCACATCAGCACCCGCGCGTGCCTGATTGAGCGATTGCATCACCAGTGCGCGCACAGTTGCATCATTCACAATTTCGTCACCCGCCATCAAGCCGTCATGGCCATGGCTGGTGTAAGGATCGAGCGCGACATCGGTGATGATGCCAATGGTCGGCACAGCCGCTTTGATCGCGCGCACGGCTTTGCAGATCAGATTGTCGGGGTTGAAAGCCTCCGAGCCTTCTTCATTGCGCAATTTCGGATCGGTGTAGGGAAAGAGCGCAACGGCGGGAATGCCAAGGGACGCCGCATAGGCACAGGCTTTCAGCGCTTCATCAATCGACAGGCGCTCGACGCCGGGCATGGAGGCAACAGGCTGGCGGATCTTTTCGCCATCCAGAATAAAGATCGGCCAGATCAGATCATCCACCGTCAGCACATTTTCCCGCACAAGCCGGCGCGACCAATCGGCCCGTCGAAGCCGACGGGGGCGCTGGACGAGCATCATGGATGGCTGGGACTGGGGATCGGATGGTGCGGCCATGCTTTTGCTCCAAAACGTAGAGCCCCGCTTTAGCATCTTTCCAGCCGGGGCTGAACCCCGAAGCCGTCCATCTGGCCGGGGTGGCGCGTTGACCGGGCGGGGCGCTATCCTCTATGCGTCAGGGGTCAGCAGCGCGGGGTCGGCCCGCAAAAGGCGAGCGCCATGCAATTCTATCCCTTCGATGAGAAGGCCAATCGCGAGGTGATCCATCTGGGCGCGAGCGGCAATGGCACATTCCGCTGGGGCCTGTATCTGGTCATCTACATGCGCGTGCTGGCGGTGATCTGGCTGGCCCAGGGCCTCATGCAATGGCGCCATATTCTAGCTCCCGAGGGCGGGTCTATTGATACCCTGCCACTGTTTGAATCCGCCACAATCATCTTTTTTTCTATCACCAACCTGGTTGCGGCTGTTGGCCTGTGGCTGGCGGTGCCGTGGGGTGGTGTTCTTTGGCTCTTTGCGATTTCCGCGCAAATGTTTCTCATCGGCTTTGTCGGTATGATCGATGGCGGTCGTTTGATCCTCGCACTCGATGTCGCGTTGATCGTCGCCTACTTTGTTTTGAGCTGGTATGCGGCGCAAGAGCGTGACGCTGTCTGATGCGTGACGCTACGTCGGCAAGAGCTTCTCAAGCTTAACAAGTCGTGAGATTCATTTTCGATTCACGCAATGCATAAACATCAGATTCATCTCGTTTATTAGACCCGTCTTCACGTCGGGTCGCTAGTCTTGCAGGCATGTTTTGAAAAGCGTGCATGTCGGCGCGCGGAGCGAGTGTGAAAGCGAGGCGGGGTCTGCCTATGACCATGATTCTCAACAGTGAAGCGCCGGAATACCGGCATGAACGCAACGGTGATGTGCGTCCGCAATATCTGGAAGCCTTGACCTTGGTGGAGCGGCTTCATCGCCGCTTGCTTGATGTCATCAAAGATGAATTTGATCGGCGCGGCCGTGCCGATATCAATGCCGTGCAGGCTTTGTTGCTCTATAACATCGGTGACAAAGAGCTGACTGCGAGCGAATTGCGCACCAAAGGTTATTATCTGGGGTCGAATGTCTCCTACAATGTGAAGAAGCTGGTTGAGATGGGTTTTCTCCATCATGCCCGCTCACGTATTGATCGGCGCTCGGTGCGCATCAGCCTGACCGAGCGCGGGCGTGCGGTTCATGATCTCGTGGCGGGTGTCTATGGCAAGCATGTGCTGACGGTCGAGCAGATCGGCGGCATCACGGGGGATGATTTTTCAAGGCTCAATCGGGCGCTGGTCCGGCTGGAGCGATTCTGGACCGACCAGATCCGCTATCGGCTTTGAGGGGTATGGGGCCGGATCGAGGGGTCAATTTGGCAAATTGCCCCCCATGTCGCCCCTTTCGCCCAGCCTTTTTGGGTTTCTGCCCCAATCCGCCACAAAACCGCCTTGCTGTTTTTGTCTTTTTTAACCTTGTCCATGATAGCCGTGGCCGGTTCCTGATAGCCCTTTGGGCTGGACCCGGTTGGCTTGGCTTTAAGCCCAAGCCCGGCAGGAGCGTGTGGGCAGGTTTGGAACGCATTGGAGCCAGCGGTGAGCAAGTTCAACCATTCCATTTCCCGACGGGCCTTGGTCCGCGGCCTCGGCCTTGGTTTTGTCGCGCTCGGCGCAGGACAGGCCAGCGTGGAAAAGGCATTTGCTGCCCCCGCCGATGGTAACTTGTTTGGTGAGCAGGTTGAATGGGTCCAGAAATACGAGTCAGACGCGCGCCTGAGCGTGCCACGCACCACCACGCCGATTCTCTCGGCCCAGACGATTGCCGCCACCGAACAGGCCATTGCGCAATATCAAAACATTGCAGCTCGGGGCGGCTGGAACGCTGTTCCCAACCAGACCATGAAGCTTGGCACCAAAAGCCCGGCCGTTGTTGCTTTGCGTCAGCGTTTGATGATCACGGGTGATCTCGACGAGACAGCGGGCACATCGCCCTCTTTCGATTCCTATGTGGAAGCCGGTGTGAAGCGCTTTCAGGCGCGCCACGGCATTACGGCCACAGGCGTTGTCGCCCAGCAGACAATTGCTGCTCTCAATGTGCCCGCGCAGATGCGAGCCCGCCAACTTGAAATCAACCTCGTTCGTCTGCGTGCCTTTTCGGGCAATCAGGCAGGGCGTTTTGTGACCATGAACATTCCGGGCGCCTCGGTTGAGACGATCGAAAGCGGCATGGTTGTGACGCATCATCAGGCGGGCGTTGGCAAGATTGATCGCCAGTCGCCGGTCATGCAGGCCAAAGCGGTTGAGATCAATTTCAATCCGTTCTGGACGGTTCCTGCGTCGATCATCCGCAAGGATCTGATCCCGAAAATGCAGAAGGATCCGAATTATCTCAGCGATAACAAGATCCGCGTGTTCAATTCAGCGGGCGTTGAAGTGGCTCCCAATGCCATCAACTGGAATTCGATGGAAGCCACACAATACAAGTTCCGTCAGGATCCGGGTGGGGACGTGAATTCGCTGGGCTTCATTCGCATCAACATCCCCAATCCGCATGGCGTCTATATGCATGACACGCCTGCCAAGGGCATTTTTGGTGATGACTTCCGCTTTGTCTCCTCGGGCTGCGTGCGTGTGCAGAATGTGCGCGATTATGTCGCTTGGCTGTTGAAGGATACACCGGGCTGGGATCGTGACCGGATTGATGAAGTCATTCGTTCCGGCGAGCGCGTCGATGCGCGCATCACGCAAGCGGTGCCGGTCTATTGGATCTATGTCACGGCGTGGTCGAATGATGGCCTGACCCAGTTCCGCGATGATATTTATCAGCGCGATGGGTTTGGGGCCGATGCTGTGACTGTGTCTGCCGCCTCCTCATCCGAGGCGCATGAAGGCGGGCTGCTGGAGCCCATGGCTTTGACGGATGCCCCGCGCCGCTAAGGCTGGTTCGGGCAGCATAAATCACAGGCTCGCTTTCCGCGGATCAGGGAGGCGGGCCTTTTTTTGTTCTTGGCGAGCTCCAAGTCCTTCAATTTCCCCCACGAAAGCCAATCTGTCGCCTTTCCGGCTTCCCCGCGGCGTGCTAAGCGGGGCGCATCTTTCAAGACCGGTTTTGAACCAGATGTAGCGTGTGCCCGTAACGGGAGCGCCCATAGGTTCCATTCCGGTGGGTTTTGGTGCCGCCTCGGGCGGCCAATCAGGAGCCGGATTCCGATGGCTGAGACCGCTTACAAGCTCTCCAATTCATTCTTCGGGGCGAGCCTTGCTCAATCCGACCCCGAAATCGCGCGCTCCATCGAGCTGGAACTCGGTCGCCAGCGCGACGAGATCGAGCTGATTGCGTCCGAAAACATTGTCTCGCGCGCCGTGCTCGAAGCACAAGGCTCGGTGATGACCAACAAATATGCGGAAGGCTATCCGGGCCGTCGCTATTATGGTGGTTGCCAGTTTGTCGATATTGCTGAAAACCTCGCGATTGAACGCCTCACCAAGCTGTTTGATTGCGGCTTTGCCAATGTGCAGCCCAATTCTGGTTCGCAGGCCAATCAGGCTGTGTTCCTGGCGCTCTTGCAGCCCGGTGACACATTCATGGGCCTTGATCTCGCAGCTGGCGGACATTTGACGCATGGCTCAGCGGTCAACATGTCGGGCAAGTGGTTCAAGGCTGTCAGCTATGGCGTGCAGCCCGATACGCAATGTATCGACATGGAAACTGTCGCCCAGCTCGCGCATGAGCACAAACCCAAGCTGATCATCGCCGGCGGTTCCGCCTATGCGCGCCATTGGGATTTCGCGCGCTTCCGTGCGATTGCGGATGAGATTGGTGCGTTCTTCCTCGTCGACATGGCTCACTTCTCGGGTCTCGTGGCGGGTGGCGCACATCCCTCGCCATTCCCGCATGCGCATGTCGTGACTTCGACCACACACAAGACCTTGCGCGGCCCGCGTGGTGGCATTGTGCTCACCAATGACGAGGCCATTGCCAAGAAGATCAATTCGGCTGTTTTCCCCGGCATGCAGGGTGGTCCCTTGATGCATGTCATTGCTGCCAAGGCGGTGGCTTTTGGTGAAGCCTTGCGTCCTGAATTCAAAGTCTACGCGCAGCAGATTGTCACCAACGCCAAGGCACTGGCCGAGACGCTGCGTGCGGGTGGTTTTGATATTGTGACGGGCGGCACTGACAATCATCTGATGCTCGTTGATCTGCGCCCCAAAAAGCTGAACGGCAAAGTGTCGGAAGCTGCTCTGGGTCGTGCGCATATCACCTGCAACAAGAACGGCATTCCGTTCGATCCTGAAAAGCCGTTCGTCACTTCGGGCATTCGTCTGGGCACGCCTGCTGCAACATCGCGCGGCTTTGGTGTGGCGGAATTCCAGAAGGTTGGCGCGCTCATCATTGAGACGCTGGATGGTCTGGCCAAGAATGGCGAAGAGGGCAATGCAGCCGTTGAAGCCAAGGTGCGCGCAGAGGTGACTGAACTGACGCGCCGCTTCCCGATCTATCCCTAAAAAGAAGGCAAGACGCGATGCGTTGCCCTTATTGCGGAAGTCTCGATACACAGGTGAAGGACTCGCGTCCCACCGAAGACTCGTCCGCGATCCGGCGCCGTCGCGTCTGCCCTGATTGCGCGGGTCGCTTCACCACGTTTGAGCGCGTGCAATTGCGCGAATTGACGGTGTTGAAGAAGTCCGGCCGTCGGGTGGCCTTTGATCGCGACAAGCTGATGCAATCGCTCTCGATTGCCTTGCGCAAGCGTCCGGTTGATCCAGAGCGTGTCGAGCGCATGGTCAATGGCATTGTGCGCCAGCTTGAAAGCTCGGGCGATGCAGAAATTCAGAGCGACCATATCGGTGAATTGGTGATGGAGGGCCTGCGCGCGCTCGATTCCATCGCTTATGTGCGCTTTGCTTCCGTTTATAAAAACTTCCGCGAGGCGAGTGATTTCTCGACCATTATTGATGAGCTGGCTGAGCCCCCCGCCACGGGCAAGATGATCGATTCCGCATGAGTGCGGGTCATTTCTCGGATGATGATTACATGGCCGCCGCCATCGCGTACGCGCGACGCGGCCTGGGTGAGACTGCGCCAAATCCGTCTGTCGGCTGCATCATTGTCAAAGACGGCGTGATTGTCGGGCGTGGCAACACGCAAAAGGGCGGGCGCCCGCATGCCGAGACGGTCGCCATTGCGGACGCGGGACAGGCTGCGCGCGGTGCCACACTTTATGTGACGCTGGAGCCTTGCAGCCATCACGGTGTGACAGGCCCATGCGCCAATGCGATTGTGCAAGCGGGCTTGGCGCGTGTCGTCTCCGCACTTGAAGATCCCGATCCACGTGTGGCTGGTCGCGGTCATGAAATTCTTCGTATGGCTGGTCTTGATGTGCGCGTGGGCGTGCAGGCCGAGGCGGCGCTGCGTGGCAATCTCGGACATATTCTGCGCGTGACGCAGGGCCGCCCGATGGTGACGCTGAAACTGGCGCAAACGGCAGATGGTTTTGCCGCGTCCAGCAATCAGCATGATCAGCGTCTCATGATCACGGGGCAGGCCGCCAACAATCGCGTGCAGATCATGCGCGCTCTGCATGATGCCATCATGATTGGTGTCGGCACAGCTTTGGGCGATGATCCGTTGCTGACAGTGCGCGCGCCGGGGTTAGACAACCGCGCGCCTCTGCGCGTGGTGCTTGATAGCGATTTGCGCCTGCCGCTACGCTCGCGTCTGGTGAGCACAGCGAAAGACAAACCTGTGTTGGTCATCGCTGGTGTTGGTGCGTCTGATGAAGCTCAGCGCGCCTTGCAGGCTGCTGGTGTCGAGGTCATTTTGGTGGCGCGTGACGCGGCGGGCCATGTCGATCTCAATGGCGCCTTGCAGGCTTTGGGTGCACGCGGCATAACGCGCGTGTTCAGCGAAGGTGGGCCACAGGTGGCGGCAAGCCTGATCACCGCAGGTCTTGCGGATGACATTGTGCTGATCCGCGGCGAAAAACCTTTTGGTGGCGCGGGCCTGCCGACTTTGTCGGCGGCAGCGCGCCAGCTTTTGTCCGATCCATCGCGCTTTTCACACGTAAGCAAGACAATGGCAGGTGTTGATCACCTGTCGCGCTATGAAAGGGTTTTGTGATGTTTACGGGTCTGGTCAGCGATGTCGGCACGATCCTATCGATTGAACAAAAGGGCGAGCTGCGGCGCATTCGCATTGCTTGCTCCTATGACCCCAAAACCATTTTGCTGGGCGCGTCTATCGCTTGCTCTGGACCCTGCCTGACAGCGGTCGAGATCGGCATGCAGGATGGTCAGAATTATTTTGAAGTCGATGCCGCAGCTGAAACGCTGGCGCGCACGACGGTTGGCAGCTGGAGCGTCGGGCAGCGCATCAATCTGGAGCGCTCGCTCAAAATTGGCGATGAGCTTGGCGGGCATATTGTCACCGGCCATGTCGATGGCGTTGCCAAAATGGTCGAGCGGCGCGATTTCGACGGCATGGCGCATTTCGAGATGGAAGCGCCGCAAGCCATTGCGCGCTTCATTGCCGAAAAAGGCTCCGTCTGTCTCGATGGCACATCGCTGACGGTCAATGGTGTCACCGGTAACCGTTTTACGATCCTGCTGATTCCCCACACGCTGGCAGTCACCACATGGGGTGAGCGCAAGGCGGGCGATTCCCTCAATATCGAGGTGGATCTGATGGCGCGCTATGCGGCGCGCCTCGTTGAAGCGAAATAGTCCCGCAAACCTTGCCCTGAGCGGCCTTCCGCGTTAGTCACATCCTCGCTGTTTCTAATCGAGGATTGTCCGCCCATGGCCGAAGCGCGTCGCTCTCTTGCCCCTATCGAAGGCGTGGCTGGTTCCCGCCTGCTGGTGGTGGAAGCCCGTTTCTATGATGGCATTGGCGATATGCTGTTGGCAGGTGCGCGTCGCGCCGCTGACGTGGCGTATGTCTCGATCGATGTTTTGACCATGCCGGGTGCGTTGGAAATTCCCGCCGCCATTGCCATTGCTCTCGATAGTGCTGCGGCCGCTGGAAAGCCTTATGACGGCGCCGTAGCTTTGGGCTGTGTCATTCGTGGCGAAACCTATCATTTTGAAATTGTCGCAGGCGAAAGCTCGCGCGCCTTGATGGATATGTCGGTGTCGCGCAAATTGCCGCTGGGCAACGCCATTCTGACAGTTGAAGATGAGAACCAAGCGATTGTGCGCGCCGATCCCGCACAAGGCGACAAGGGCGGGGATGCGGTGCGCGCCGCGCTCACGCTGATCGCCTTGAAAAAAAGCGGAGCCAAATAATGTCACGCGAACATCGCGCCGCTGCCCGTCTCAATGCCACGCAAGCCCTCTATCAGATGGAAGTGGCAGCCAAGGGCCTGAATGAAATTCTGGCCGAGTTTGAAACCTACTGGATCGGCCGCGAGATTGAGGGAGATCAATACAAGCCTGCCGAGATCGCTTTTTTCCGTGATGTGCTGAACGGCGTCTTGCAGGACCAGCATGCGATTGATCAGCTGATCGATGGCACTCTGGCGCGCGGCTGGCCATTGGCACGTGTGGAAGCGGTGATGCGGGCCGTTTTGCGGGCTGCCTCTTATGAACTGAAAAAGCGCTTGGATATTCCGGCGCGTGTTGTCATCACGGAATATGTTGACGTTGCGTCAGCCTTTTTGGGCCGTGAAGAGACCGGTATGATCAATGCGGTGCTCGATAAGGTGGCGCGCGAGCTGCGGGCAGAAGAATTCAGTAACGCACCCTAGTGTATTTGTCGTTCGAGCCGTTTATAATGGCAGTGCCCTCAGGGGCTGGAGGACGCAATGCTGTCAATCATTTTGAACAATCTTTTCACGCGCAATCGCAAAGATATGGCTGCTGCTGAAAAGGCACGGCATACAGCGCGCCGTCACCAGCGATTGAACGTGCATAAGCCCGAGCCTGATGCGCAAGGGGCACCTGATGAGCCTGCTCCGGCAAAGACCAAGCCTGACAAAAGCTGATCGTCTCATGAATGAAGATGACCTGATCGCCCGTTATTTCGCCCCGCTTGCGGGTGCAGAGGGATTGGGGCTGCTCGACGATGCCGCCCTTGTTTCGGTGCCTTCTGGGCAAGATCTCGTCATAACCTGCGACGCGCTGGTGGCGGGTGTCCATTTCTTTGAACATGATCCGGCTGATGCTGTTGCTGCCAAAGCTTTGCGCGTCAACCTGTCTGATCTTGCCGCCAAAGGCGCCACACCACGCGGGTTTGTCGTGACGCTGGCTTTGAACAGCTTTGATGAAGCGTGGCTGCAGGCTTTCTCTCGCGGTCTCAAAGCCGACATTGGGACATTCGCATTTCCGCTGTTGGGTGGCGACACGGTAAAAACGCCCGGCCCTGTGATGATCTCTGTCACCGCATTCGGCCTCGTGCCGCAAGGCCAAATGGTGCCGCGCACGGGCGCCCGTGCGGGTGACGCGCTTTATGTTTCTGGCACGATTGGCGACGCCGCTTTGGGTCTGCTGGAGCGCCAGGGGACGATCTCCGCCGGGCAGGGCGGGGCGCATCTGGTGGCGCGCTATCTTGTGCCAGAACCACGCAACGGCTTGAGCGCGGCTTTGCGTGCGCACGCCCATGCGGCGATGGATGTGTCGGATGGTCTGATCGGCGACCTGAGCAAGATGATGCGCGTCAGTGGTGTCACGGCAGAGGTGCACTTATCCGACGTGCCGCTTTCGGCAGGCGCGCGCGCGGTTATCGGTGAAGATGAGGCGTTGTTTGCCAGCGCACTGGCGGGCGGTGATGATTATGAAATTCTGGCGGCGGTCGCCCCTGATCAGGTGCAGGCCTTCGAGCAGGCGGCTTTGCTTGCGGGTGTTCCCGTCACGCAGATTGGTCGGGTCGAGGCGGGCCATGCGCCACCGCGATTTTTAAACCAGTCAGGCGCGCCGGTGACTTTTTCCAAAGGTTCCTTTAGCCATTTCTGAGGGGCGGTTTACAAAAGCCCGGTGGCAGTCAACCTTAGCAAAACAAGAAAAAATGGGAGAGACAGATGGCACGCGATTTCGAGGATCATTGCTGGAAAGACATTATTACCCCTGAGCTCCTTGAAATTTATGAGCCCTATCGCCGCAAGGTCTATGTCGGCCCCAAGCCCGCTATTCTCGCCATTGATCTTTACAACAAGGCCTATCAGGGCGGGAACCGTCCGGTGATTGAGGTCAATCGCGAGTTCTCTGGCTCATGCGGCGAAAATGCGTGGAAGGCGATTGACCCCACCAAGCAAATGTTTGCCGCTGCGCGGGCGGCCGGCGTACCAGTGATTTATTCGACGCGTCACGCTGATACATCGGGCGTCAATTCCACCAACCGCTCGATGCGCAAGGAAAGCGAAGATCTCTACGGCATCTTCCCTGACCTGGCGCCCCACCCCGGTGAGCTGGTGATCTACAAGGAACGAGCTTCGGCTTTCTTTGGCACACCGCTTGTGGCGCATCTGCGCCTGATGGGCATTGAGAGCCTCATCATCTGCGGCGAGAGCACGTCAGGCTGTGTGCGTGCGTCAACGGTGGATGCTTATTCCTACGGCTTCCACTCCGTGCTGGTGGAAGAATGCACTTATGATCGCTCGATGTTGAGCCACAAGGTCAATCTGTTCGACCTGCATCACAAATATGCAGATGTGATGCATGCCGACGAGGTGATTGGACATCTCAACGGGATGCAGAAATAAGCCTTCATTGCGATGAGCCGGAGGCGACGCGGCAATCCAGTCAACTGGATTGCTTCGCCTTCGGCTCGCAATGACGTTTCTTATTCCTGCTCGGTGCGCACCATGGGCGATAGACCGAGCTTGTCGAACAGACTGCCGCGATGGGCATCGGCATAGCGCATGGCGTTGAGATGGGCGGGCGTGCCATAGGGCAGGCGCATCATCCGGTCATAGAGCGTTTCGACCCAGTGCAATTCACCTAAAATATCTGTCGGGTCAGCACCACGCGCGATCCAGGATGATGACCAGGTTTGCAGCCACGAGTCAGGATCATCTGAATCTGTTTTGTCACCGATCAGTTGTTCATGTGCCGCATCACCATAGACAAGCTTGGCGGCACGCTCGAAGCGTTGCAGGCGCGTGACGGCATCAGCGATGTCGCCCTCGGGGTCGGCGCGTCCACGCGCCCAGTCGAGACATTGGCTCAAGCTCTTTGCCGACACTTCATCCTCCGTCTCATATCCCTGTTGCCCTCTGAGGAGGGCACAATCTGGTCAGCGAAAACATTCCTGAAGCCCCATCATGGCATCTTGCCTCGCATGACGGAAGAGTGGAAACTCAAACCTCATGCGAAAGAGCCATAAAGGCCAGTGCAGGGGGAGATGCTCTTATGACCAAAGTCGATGCAGAGACTGGTGCCGTTGATGATCCGCATGTGAAAGTGTCACGCTTACCAGCTCTGCCCAAGCCACTTGATCCGACAGTGGCCGCTTTGTTTGAAAACACCCGCCAGCGTGGTGGCCATATTCTCAATTTGCACAAAGTGTCAGGCCATGCACCCAAACTGACATCTGCCAAGCGTCCCTTCACCTATGCCTTGCGTAATGATTGTATTGTGCCGCGGCTCTATCGTGAGTTGGCGATATGTCGCACCGCGATCAATGTCGAATGTGATTATGAATTGCACCACCATCACCCGCTTGTTTTACAGGCCGGGCTGACGCAGGCGCAATTTGCAGCCTTGCGCGACTGGCGCGCGCAGGGTGATCTCTTCGCTGTGCGAGAACAAGCAGTGCTTGGGTTTGTCGATGAGATGACACTGAACAAAGGCGTTGTATCAGACGCAAGCTTTGAGGCATTGGCCGTGCATTTTTCGCCGCAGGAAATTATCGAGCTCGCTTACAATTCGACGTCCTATTATGCGAGCGGCCTGTTCATGAAAGCACTCGCCATCGAGCCCGATGCGCCACATAAAAAAGCAGCTCCCGGCAAATTTTAAATCATCAGGCGGTGCGCAGGCGCTGCACGATGTCATCTGATGTCAGTCGATAAAGCGCATCGACAAAGGCGACACGGAAGGAACCCGGCGCATCGGTGCGTTCGGCGGCGATGTCGCCGGCAATCGCATAGGCAGCGAGCGCCGTCACGGTCGCGTCAAACGCATCAGCGTTCGGCGTGCCCAGCATGGCACCAATAAAGCCGGTCAACCCGCAGCCCAGTGCGGTGACGCGGGTCATCAAGGCTGAGCCATTGGCGAGCCGCACGAATTGACGTCCATCAGTGACGATATCAACGGCACCTGTCGCGGCCACCGTGCAGAGTGCATGGCGGGCGAGTCTTTGGGCGAGATCCTCGACCTCGCTGGTGGCGTGACCGGATTCAGGCCCGCGCGGACCGCCGCGGGCATTCGTCAATCCGGCGATGCGCGCCATAGCCATAATCTCGGAAGCATTGCCGCGGATGACGCTTGGGCGACGGCGCAGCAGGCTGGCAATGGTGGCGTCACGGAAGGGCGTGCCGCCTGCGCCCACAGGATCCAGAACCCAAGGCACGCCATGCGTGCGCGCAGCAGCAGCCGCGACATCCATCGCCTGTGCAGCGGGGGCCGACAGCGTGCCCGTGTTGATCACAAGGGCCGCGGCTTTGCGGATGAAATCGGGGCTTTCTTCCGGTGCATGGACCATGGCGGGGGCCGCGCCCAAGGCCAGCAGCACATTGGCAGTCACATCCATTGAGACGAAATTGGTGATGACCTGCACCAACGGGCGCGCCTTGCGCATGTCGGCCAAAAGCTGGGCCGTGCGGCTGGCGAGGGTATGTGTGTCGGGGGCGGGCGCGGTCATAGGGTCTTTTAGCCTGTTTCGGGGCAGGCCAACAGGGTCATGGGTGCGTTTCGCGTGACCCTGTTCCACATGTTCGTGCTGGACTATAGTGTTTGGCAGGTTTGCCAGCCATTGCGGCCCGATTGAGTCGGTGCCTAAACTGGCGACCCCAAATAAAGACCCCGTGAGGGGCGAACGGGCAGGAACCACCAGGGCCGATTTCTGGCTCCAAGAAAGGGCGGATTCAATGAGTTTGATGTTGCTGATTATTATCGGCGGACTGCTGTCTGTCGTCTATGGCGCCTATACAATCAGAGAGCTGATGGCTGCTGATGCGGGCAACCAGAGAATGCAGGAGATCGCTCAGGCGATTGCTGAAGGCGCGCAAGCCTATCTGCGCCGCCAATATCTCACCATTTCCTATGTCGGCGTGGCGCTCTTGCTCGTCATCGGCTTCTTGCTCGGCTGGACGGTGGCTCTCGGCTTCCTGATTGGTGCCGTGCTCTCGGGCGCTGCTGGCTTCATCGGCATGAATGTGTCGGTGCGTGCCAACGTCCGCACAGCTCAGGCGGCTTCCAAGTCGCTGGCCGCTGGCCTCGACGTCGCTTTTAAAGCGGGTGCTGTCACGGGCATGCTTGTGGCGGGTCTGGCTTTGCTCGGCGTGGCTGTCTATTTCGCCGTTCTCACCGGCCCGATGGGCTACAAGCCGTCCGATCGTGTCGTCGTTGACGCGCTTGTGGCGCTTGGCTTTGGCGCTTCGCTGATTTCGATCTTCGCGCGTCTGGGCGGCGGCATCTTCACCAAGGGTGCAGACGTTGGTGCCGATCTCGTCGGCAAGGTTGAAGCCGGCATTCCGGAAGATGATCCGCGCAACCCCGCAACCATTGCTGACAATGTTGGCGACAATGTCGGCGATTGCGCCGGCATGGCGGCGGAC
>CAINNX010000163.1 GCA_903851305.1 uncultured Hyphomicrobiales bacterium
CGACGATGGCCTGCACGCGATCGTAATCCCAGGTGGCGATCGTCAGCGGCAACTTACCCATTCCAAAAACTCCCTTTAAGCAGCCGCCCTCTCGCCGACATTGCGAGCCGGAGGCGAAGCAATCCAGAAAGCCACACGTGAGGCCTCTGGATTGCTTCGCTTCACTCGCAATGACGGGAAACGTTATTCAGCCGCCGCTTTTGCCTCGACAATCGGCGCAGGCTTTGTCCAGCGCAACACAGGCGAACGCGCCGCGCGGGTTTCGTCCAGACGGTTGCGTGGCGCGTAGAAGGGCGCGCCTTCAAAGCGCTTCGTCTCGCCGCGCAATGCGCTCATGGCCAGATCGCGCAGGGTCATGATGAAGAGTTCGAGCGAGGCGAGGCTTTCGGACTCGGTCGGCTCGATCAACATGGCCCCGTGGACGACCAGCGGGAAATACATGGTCATCGGATGATAGCCCTCATCGATCATGGCTTTGGCAAAATCGAGCGTGGTGACACCCGTGTCCTTCAGCCATGTGTCATCGAAGAGCACTTCATGCATGCAGGGGCGATTGCCAAACGGCAGGCTCATCAAATCAGCCAGACGCGCACGCACATAATTGGCATTCAGCACCGCATCTTCCGACGCCTGTTTCAGGCCATCGGCACCATGCGAGAGAATGTAAGACAATGCGCGCACAAACATGCCCATCTGTCCATGGAAGGCGGTCAAACGGCCCAGGGCCTGTGTGCCACTCGCATCTTCCACCAGCGCGAATGTGTCACCATCGCGCTTGATGAAAGGCACAGGCGCGAACGGCGCCAGACGCGATGACAGAACCACCGGACCCGCACCCGGGCCACCACCGCCATGGGGCGTAGAGAAAGTCTTGTGCAGATTGATGTGCATGGCATCAATGCCGAGATCCCCCGGGCGCACCTTGCCGACGATCGCGTTGAAATTCGCGCCATCGCAGTAAAAATAACCACCGCCGTCGTGGAGGATCTGCGCAATCTCGACAATCTCGCGCTCGAACAGACCGCAGGTGTTGGGATTGGTCAGCATGATGGCGGCGACATCCGGCCCCATCAGCGCGCGCACCGCATCGGGATGCACATTGCCATCGGCACCAGCCGGCACCGAGCGCACTTCAAAACCAATCGCTGCAGCGGTTGCGGGATTGGTGCCATGCGCGCTTTCAGGCACGAGCACGACTTTGCGCAAAGCGCCCTCGCCCTTTGCAGCAATCGCTGCCTTGATCGCGGCCATGCCGCAATATTCGCCGTGCGCACCAGCCTTGGGTGACATGGCAACGGCTTCCATATTGGTGAGCGTCATCAACCAGCCGGCCAGCTCTTCAATAAGCGCCAGCGCGCCTTGCACGGTCGATTGTGGCTGTAGCGGATGAATGTCGGCAAAGCCCGGCAGACGCGCCATGGATTCATTCAGCCGCGGATTGTGCTTCATTGTGCACGAGCCCAGCGGATAGAGGCCTGAATCAATCGCATAATTTTTCTGCGACAGGCGAACATAATGACGCATGGTCTCAGGCTCGGAGAGGCCAGGCAGACCGATCTCGTCATGGCGCTCCAATGCACCAAGGCGCGAGACGAAAGGGGCTGGCTCGTCGAGATCAACGCCTGTGACATCCAGGCGGCCTGATTCAAACAGAAGCGCTTCTTCCATTTGCAGGCCGCGATTGCCGGTGAAGGTCTTGTGCGCTGCGCTACCTGTGTCTTTGGGTGTGGTGGGGCGTCCCTGATTGTTCAGCATCACACCACCTCCTTCAGCGCAGCCACAAAGCTTGCGCGATCTTCATCCGTGTTCACTTCCGTATTGGCGACGATGATCAGATCATCGAGGCCCTTGCCCGGCAGCACTCGCGACACGGGCACACCGCCCAGCACGCCTTTGGCGGCGAGCTTTTCAACCACATCCACCGCCTTGCCCGGCACGCGGATGGTGAATTCGTTGAAGAATGTTGGATTGAGCACCTCAACACCCTTCACACCAGTGAGCAGGCCAGAGAGCTGCACCGCATGGGCATGATTGATGCGCGCCAGACGCTTCAATCCGGCTTCACCCAGCAAGGTCATGTGAATGGTAAAGGCGAGCGCGCAGAGCCCTGAATTGGTGCAGATGTTCGACGTCGCCTTGTCGCGGCGAATATGCTGCTCGCGCGTCGAGAGTGTCAGCACAAAACCGCGGCGGCCTTCCGCATCGAGCGTTTCACCACACAGACGGCCCGGCATCTGACGCACATATTTTGTGCGCGTGGCAAAGAGGCCGACATATGGCCCGCCAAAATTCAAAGAATTGCCGATGGACTGGCCCTCGCCGACGACAATGTCAGCACCCATCGCGCCGGGTGATTTCAGCGCGGCGAGCGAGATGACTTCGGTGAAGACCGCAATCAACAGCGCGCCATTGGCGTGGCATTTTTCAGCAATGGCCGTGAGATCACGCGGATTGCCGAAAAAGTCAGGCGTCTGCACGACCACACAAGAGGTGGTGTCATCAATCTGCGCGAGAATATCTTCGGTCGCGCCCACATCCGGATCGAGTGTGACGACTTCATCGCTTGCAAGCTGCGATTGCGTCCGCACGACTTCGGCGTAATGCGGGTGCAGCCCGCCCGACAGCACAGCCTTTTTGCGGCGCGTGACGCGGTGCGCCATCAGCACGGCTTCAGCCGTGCCGGTCGAGCCGTCATACATGGAGGCATTGGCCACATCCATGCCGGTGAGCAAAGCGACCTGCGTCTGGAACTCAAAGAGATATTGCAGCGTGCCTTGCGAGATTTCTGGCTGATAGGGCGTGTAGCTCGTCAAAAATTCCGAGCGCTGCACCAGATGATCAACAGTGGCTGGCACATGATGCTTGTAGGCACCCGCACCAACAAAGAAAGGCACGGAGGACGCCGCCACATTGCGAGCGGCCATGCGGCCCAGCTGGCGCGCGACATCCAGCTCGCCCTTGCGGCGCGGCAGATCGAGCGGCTCCTTCAGGAGCAGATGTGTCGGCACATCAGCGAAAAGCTCATCGACATGCGACACGCCAATGCGTGCCAGCATCCCGGCGCGATCGTCTTCAGAAAGCGGCAAATAGCGCATGGCGGTCCGTGCTCAGCTGCAGGAGGAAACGAAAGAATTGTAAGCGGCTTCATCCATGAGATCAGCGAGCTCAGCCTTGTTCGTGATTTTCAGTTTCAGGAACCAGCCTTTGCCAGAAGGATCTTCATTGACGAGGCCGGGCTGGCCTTCAATGGCGCTGTTCACATCGACCACTTCGCCAGAGACTGGCGCATAAACTTCGCTTGCAGCTTTCACGCTTTCAACGACAGCAGCTTCGGCGCCTTTGGCAACCGCTTTTCCAGCCTGCGGCAGTTCGACGAAAACCACATCGCCCAATTGCTTCTGCGCAAAATCGGTGATGCCAACCGTCCCGACATCGCCTTCGACGCGGATATATTCATGATCCTTGGTGTAGCGGGTCTCGGACATCATTTGCCTCGATAGTAGCGAGTGGGAACAAAGGGAAAGGCGACGACATGCGCCGGCAATGGCTTGCCGCGCACGATGAGATTGAGCTCCGTGCCAACAGCCGCATGCGCAGCGTCGACATAGCCCATGGCAATTGGCTTTTGCAGCGAAGGCGCAAAGCCGCCGGACGTGACGCGACCAACAATCGCGCCCGTGCTGTCTGCAATGTCGGCACCCTCACGCGCCGGTGCCTTGCCATCGAGCGCAAGACCAACACGCTTGCGCGGTGCGCCCACAGAAATATGCTGCTGCACGCGCGCAGCGCCGGGGAAACCACCGTCTGCGCGGCGACGTTTGGAAATCGACCAGATCAGATCGCCTTCAATCGGCGTGGTCGTTGTGTCGATATCATGGCCATACAGACACAGGCCCGCTTCAAGCCGCAACGAGTCACGCGCGCCAAGGCCAATCCATTTGACGCGCGCATCTGCCAGCAAGCTTTGCGCAAAGCTTTCAGCCTGTGCGTCAGGCACCGAGATTTCATAACCGTCTTCGCCCGTATAGCCCGAGCGCGAGATGTAAAGCTCAACGCCTGCATGGGTAAAATTCTTGGCCGACATGAACGGCATCAGCTCAACGCCGGGCAGAAGCATCGACAAGACAGATGCGGCCACCGGCCCTTGCAGCGCCAGCAAAGCGCGCGTGTCGAGAACGTCGAGTTTGAGATCAGGCAGTGCGCGCGCGATATGCGCAAAATCCTGGTTCTTGCAGGCCGCATTTACGACGAGGAAGAGGCGGTCATCGGAGAGCCGCGTCACCATCATGTCATCGAGAATGCCGCCCTCGTCATTCAGCAATTGCGTATAGCGGATGCCCCCTTGCGCAAGGGCTGCAATGTCGCCGGGCACCAGCGTTTCAAAACGCGCGATGACATTGGCGCCTGACAGAAACGCCTGCCCCATATGCGAGACATCAAACAGTCCCGCCTGCGCGCGCGTGTGCAAATGTTCGGCGAGAATGCCGTCGGGATATTGCACCGGCATGTCATAGCCAGCGAACGGCACCATGCGTGCACCCGCCGCGCGATGCAGCGCGTTGAGCGGTGTTACCGCCAGCGGGAGAGTGTGCGAACCATCAGCCATTCATCACCAGACATGCGAGCGCGCTTCAGCTGAGGCCAGCTCAAAGCTGTCCTCACGCGCCCCCTCTGTCCGTGTCCCTGAGAGATTTCCCGCATCTCTTGCAAGCAAGAGACACGGTTACGCCCTTCGGTGGATCAAGCCGCGTGTTGGCTGATCGCTTTCCAGAGTGTCATCCCCTCGCGGTCCTTTGGCCTGAGCGTTTCCGGGGCGGTTGCGCCTTCGGCGTCGGCATCGCGTGCCGCTCTCTTCCGCGTGGGGTCTTTGGCTGACAAGAGGACGGTGCCTGAGTCTGACAAAATGAGTCAACCGCGACCAAGCAACGCAGGCAGGCTTATGCCCAGCCTTCGTCGCTCGCGCTCAGGTCTTGGCCGAAATAACAGAAATCAGCGACGAACGAGGCCGATAACGATCATGTAATCTTCGTTCGCTTCTTCGCGAAGCCACGGCACAACCAAGGGATCGGCGACATATTCAAATGTGCCGGTGGCCTGCCCCGGGGCAATCGTCGCATTCATATTCACAACTTTCGAGACGACCATTTTCTTGTCCGCCTCGCGGCGCACGCCAAGGCGCACCGGAATCTGGAATGTGCCTGCTCCGCCAGCAGGACCAGCCACAATACGACCGGCAATGCCGACCCGAATCGAAATCAGCTTGTTATTGGCCAAACATTCTCGCGCTGTATCTGAAATCGCATATTGGTGGCGCAGACCCGCCCCAGAGCCGACCTGCACAGAACCGCCGCCCTCCTCCACATCAACCACGGGGCAGTCGACTTTGTCGGTATTGTCCACAATGCTTTCGATAGGCTTGGGCGCTGTGGTCGAATTAAAGGCGATCAAATTGACCAGTTTGGTCATGGTGGCGGATGGCTCGGTGACTGACGAGCTTGCCCCGCAACCAGCCAAAAGAAGAGCAGAGGCACATGCCAGAAAAATATTCCTCATTGTCCGTCCTCGCAAATTGCTCATGGCAGAGCTTCAAACCCTTGTTTGAAGCCGTCCAGAACCAGAGGCAGGCCAACGCCTTCTTCTGGTGTGTTGAAAATAATGAAGGTCGCATTCTTGCCAACCTTGAGCTGATCGAGGAGCTTATCCTCCATCACCACTTCGGCCACGCAACCGGTAGGCAGACAGCGCACGAAGCCGGCGCGGCCGACATCCACCGTATCAATCTTCAAGCCCAGATCCGCCGGAATCAGCACGCCAAGTGGTGCGATAACCCGCAAAAGACGAGCTTTTGCGTCCGCCGTCTTCAGAATGATCACGACGAGGCTGACATTGGGTTTGTCTTCTGCAGCGATGGACTGGATCAGCGCACATTGCTCACGCGCCGCGCCTGCAGGCATTTCGCAGCGCATTTCCCAATCGCCATATTTGGCCTTCACCGCGCCTTGAGCAGCGGCTGGTGACACGCCGGAGGCTAAGGCCAACCCCGTCAGAGCAGCCAGGGCCAGAATCAGGCCACGTCCGGAAGGTAAGCAGGCAGGTCTCACAAGCATGGTCTTATCCATCTGAAGGGCCGCAGCGGTGGATTGCGACCGGGTGAGTTGGGGTAACAAATGTCCCGCCCCTGTCAAGTCAGGATGACGAAAGCGCCCCAAATCCGGCTATTTCGGGCCAGATCCCTGATTTGATGACCATTAAGCGATGATATGCCGCAATATTTTAAGCCATGGGGCGTGTTGCGCTGGAGCCAGCTTTGTGGTTTGGAACAGCCACGTGCCAGAGCCGGGACTTTACTTCTCGGGTATGGTTTCGCGCGGGCGAAAATTCGCCGGGGGAGTGCCCGCGCGGCTGAATGACAAATCCCACGGCGCAGCAGGAGCGACGACGTGCAACTTCGGCACACTCAAGTCTCGATGGGGGCAGCCAGCCTCTCAGCAATTCTGGGCCTGACGGGATTTGTGCCCGCTGCCCTCGCCCAAAGTAACCAGCAAGGCTTCCAGCCAGGCTTGTCCCATGCGGCACCAGATCAGATGAGTATGATGCAGCCGGCCTCGCAAATGGCCGCTGACATGAACATGTTCCACAACAACCTGTTGTTGCCGATCATCATCGCGATCTCGCTCTTCGTTCTGGCATTGCTCATCTATGTGATGGTCCGCTTCAACGAAAAGGCAAATCCGACGCCTTCGCGCACGACCCATCACACCGGCCTCGAAGTGGCCTGGACAGCCATTCCGCTATTGATCCTTGTGGTCATTGCAATTCCCTCCTTCCGCATTCTCACCAAGCAGATCGCTCTGCCTGAAACAGATATGACGGTGAAGGTGACCGGCAAGCAGTGGTACTGGACCTATTCTTATCCGAAGGATCAGAACGGCGGCTTTGAGTTCGACTCGAACCTGCTCGATCAGGACAAGCTTCCGGCTGGCAAGCTGAAGCTGCTGGATGTCGACAATGAAGCTGTTGTGCCGGTGGGCAAGGCGATCCGCCTGCAGATCACGGCTGATGCGGTCGGCGTCATCCATTCCTTCGTGATCACATCGCTGGGCGTGCGCATGGATGCAGTGCCCGGCCGTCTGAACGAAGCCTGGTTCCGGGCTGACAAGGAAGGCATTTATTACGGCCAGTGCTCCAAGCTTTGCGGCAAGGATCACGCCTACATGCCAATCGCCTTCCGCGTCGTGTCGGAGAAGGACTATGCCGCTTGGCTCGCCAGCGCGAAGAAGAAGTTTGCTTCTGCTTCGAGCGACGTGAGCGTGGCTGACGCCTCCGCCACGATCCGCCAGTAATCAATCCGCAAAACCGTCTGACAGACGAGGAAAAAAGATGGCAACTGAAACCGCCCATCACCACGACGACCACGCCCATCACATCCCGACGGGCTGGCGCCGCTATATGTTCTCGACCAATCACAAGGACATTGGCACGCTCTATCTGATCTTCGCGATCTTCGCGGGTATCATCGGCGGCCTTCTATCCATCGCCATGCGCGCGGAACTCGCGGAAACGGGCATTTCGGTGTTCCCATGGATCTCCAAAATGCTGACCGGCGATGGTTCGATCGACGCGGCCAAGAACATGTATAACGTGTTCATTACCGGCCACGGCGTCATCATGATCTTCTTCATGGTCATGCCTGCCCTCATCGGCGGCTTTGGCAACTGGTTTGTGCCGATCATGATCGGCGCGCCGGATATGGCCTTCCCGCGCATGAACAACGTGTCTTTCTGGCTCCTGCCAGCCTCTTTCTGCCTGCTGATCATTTCGATGTTTGTCGAAGGCTCGCCGGGTATGCAGGGCTTTGGTGGTGGCTGGGTGATGTATCCCCCGCTGTCGTCGAACACCGGTCATCCCGGCCCGTCGATGGATTTCGTGATCCTGTCGCTTCACGTGGCGGGCGCCTCTTCGATCCTGGGTGCGATCAACTTCATCACCACGATCTTCAACATGCGCGCACCTGGCATGACGCTGCACAAGATGCCGCTGTTTGCCTGGTCGGTTCTGATCACCGCATTCCTGCTGGTGCTCTCGCTGCCGGTTCTGGCTGGCGCCATTACCATGTTGCTCACCGACCGTAACTTCGGCACCACCTTCTTCGATCCGTCGGGCGGTGGCGATCCGATCCTGTTCCAGCATCTGTTCTGGTTCTTCGGTCACCCGGAAGTCTACATTCTCATTCTTCCAGGCTTCGGCATCATCAGCCACATCATCTCGACCTTCTCGCGCAAGCCCGTCTTCGGTTATCTGGGCATGGCTTACGCGATGGTTGCCATCGGCTTCGTCGGCTTCCTCGTGTGGGCTCACCACATGTACACGGTCGGCCTCTCGCTCAACACGCAGCGCTACTTCGTCTTCGCGACGATGGTGATTGCCGTGCCAACAG
>CAINNX010000164.1 GCA_903851305.1 uncultured Hyphomicrobiales bacterium
ATCGCGCCCATGTTGAAATCTGACACGGCAACGATGTTGAACACATCAAGATCATATTCGCGGCCAAACACCTCTTCATCCCAGGCCATCGAGCGCTTGAGCGCATCCATGGCATAGTCTGCCCGCATTTGATTGCCATGCTCGACATAAATGCCAAGTTTGACTTGTCGGCCAGAGCGCGTGGTAAACGTGTCTTCAATCAGCGTCAGATCCCCGCCCACAAGGGCGAAGAGATAAGCAGGTTTTTTCCACGGGTCATGCCAGATGGCATAGTGACGATTCGTGTCAGCGATCTTGCCGCTTTCGATAAGATTGCCATTGCCAAGCAGGACGGGTGTCTCGTCGTAATCGCCTTCAATGCGGGTTGAATAGATCGACATCACATCCGGGCGATCCAGAAAATAGGTGATGCGACGAAAACCTTCCGCCTCGCATTGCGTGCAATAGGCGGCACCCGAGCGATAGAGGCCCATGAGTTTGGTGTTGCTCGCCGGATCCAACTGCGTCACGCAGGTCAGCATGAATGCATCAGGCACAAGATCAATTTGCAAGCGCTGGGGCGTTGCGATTTTGGCGAGGTCAAGCGCTTGCCCGTCCAGCATGACTGAAATCGGGTTCAGCTCGTCCCCATCCAGCACGAGGGGCGCTTGTGCGCGCCCGGCCGGATTGCGGCGGATTGCAAGTTTTGCTGTCACACGCGTGTGTGCGCCCATGAGCTGCACATCGAGATCAACCGTGTCGATCAGAAAATCCGGTTCCCGGTAATCAGCGAGGCGAACAGGTTGAGCAATGTCGGTTCGCATGAGCCATCCGTGTGTTTATACATTTGCGGGCAGTTAGGCGCTTTTGTTGGTTTGGTCTTTCAGCTTCCCAGCGGGTCGGCATGGCCAACCACGCGCACTATGCCGTCGACCTGCTTGCGCAAATGGCGATCCAGCGCGTCGACCGCTTCATGCACCTGATGAACCGTCAGATTGGCATCGGCGCGGCAGTGATAATTGACAACGGTGCCTGAAAGTGTGCGCCGTGCGCGCACATAATGCACCTCTTGTAAAATGCCGCCGACCAAAGCGCCTTCTTTGAGAGTTTGTTTGATCCTGGCTGTCGCATCTTCGTCCAGATCTTCGCCGGCAAGCTCTTCGGCTTCGAGTGGTTCAATATGCGTTTCAATTTCGACTTCCGTGCCCATTTCGTCAGAAATAGCTTGCTCCAGTTCGGTGGCAATCTCATGCGCGGCGGCATGGGACATTTGCGCGTTGAGTTCGAGATCAAGGCTGATGGCAATTTTGCCATTCACGCGCTGGATGGTGACATGATGGATGGCAAGGCGTCGACGCGCAGCCATCAGCAGCACGCGTTCCAACACGCTTTCATCATCCAAGGCACGCGGATTTGCGCTGACAGTGAGTTCAACTTCAGGCATTTCTTGCGCAACGGCGCTGAGAATGGCGCTCCTGACTTGTGCCACGCGCTCCAGAGGCATGGTGCGCGGCACGGCCACGGCAATCTCACCAATGATCTGCGGGCCAGCGGGGCGTAGGCGCAGCATTTCAATATCAACAACGCCAGCCACGGATTCGACACTCTGGCGCAGGCGCTCCGTCAGGCCAGCGGGTGCTGCATCGACCAGCGTGTCAATCGTGCGCCGCCCGAGTTTCCAGCCGGCAATGCCAATGAACAGGGCGACACCAACGGCCGCCAGCGTATCGCCTTGTTTGAAACCATAGGCTGTTGCCACCAGCCCCATCAGCACGAGCGTGGAGGCAACAAGATCGGATGAAAAGTGTAAGGCATCTGCAGCCAGCGCATCGCTCTTGGTGCGTTTGGCAATGGCTGACAGCGAGCGCCAGCGAACAAAATCGACGATGATGGAAATGACCAGCACACCATAGGTCAACCATGTGGCTTCGACATGCCCGGGATCCGCCGTGACCAGGCGATGGATGGCTTCATAGAGAACACCTGCGGCAAGCACCATGAGCAGGCCTGTCTCAGCCAAGGCTGCGACCGCTTCAATTTTGCCATGTCCGTAATGGTGCTCATCATCAGCCGGTTTGTCTGCTGCGCGCACAGCAAAATAAGTGAGAATGGTGGCGCCCGTGTCGAGCAGGCCGTGTCCTGCTTCAGACATAAGTGCGAGCGAGCCTGACAACAGGCCAGCGACCAATTTGCCGAGCGTCAGCAAGGCGCTCGCAAAAATCGAGGCCAGTGCAGCAGCGCGTTTCAGGCTTTGGTCTTCAGCTGATGTATGGGGGCTGCTCATGGCATTCTCGATCTGGCATTCTCGATTCGGGTCCGGAGCTTGTGAACTCGCCCGCGTTTCATAGCCGATTGCGCAGCTTTTGACCAGAAAGCCGCTGGAATGAGGATGTGTTCTTCCTGTATGTCATATCAAAGTCACGAATGCCGGAGCATGTCCCATGATGGAATATTTGCACACAATGGTGCGCGTCAGCGATCTCGATGCGTCGTTGGATTTTTATTGCACCATCTTCGGGCTCAAAGAAGTGCGCCGTGTTGACCATGCGCAGGGCCGCTTCACGCTGGTGTTTTTAGCCGCTCCCGGTGATGAAGAGCGTGCCCGCGAGAGCCGGGCCCCGCTCGTCGAGCTGACGTATAATTGGGACAAGGAAGATTATACGGGCGGGCGTAATTTCGGTCATCTCGCCTATCGGGTCGATCATATTTACGAGACCTGCGAGCGCCTGATGAAAGCTGGCGTCACGATCAATCGTCCACCGCGTGATGGCTATATGGCTTTTATCCGCTCACCAGACGGCATTTCGATTGAGCTTCTGCAACGGGGCGAAGCTTTGGCGCCAGCTGAACCTTGGGCGTCAATGCCCAACACCGGTTCTTGGTAAGACATCTTATGTGATGCGCCGCCCGAAAGGGACGGCGCAGTTTGCTTGTTAGCCCGCGTCAGCGACAAGGCCTGCGGCTTCAATACCTGCAATGCCTGCCAGCTCATCATTGTCCGATGTGTCGCCCGAGACACCCACTGCGCCCAGCACGTCGCCATCCTTGTTGCGGATCAGCACGCCGCCTGGCACCGGCATCAGGCCCATTTCTGCGAGCGGTGTGGCGCCTGCCACGAAAGCAGGGCGGTCGGCCGCCAGCGCCATCAGCTTGCGCGTGCCCATGCCCATGTTGATGGCGCCGCTTGCCTTGGCGAAAGCGACTTTCCAGCGCATCAAGGTGGACTTGTCTTCAATGGCGGACGCCTTGAGCGCGCCGCGCGCGTCGACGATGATAATGCCGAGCGGGGAAAAATTCTTGGCATGGGCGAAGGCCAGGGCTTCGGACAGGATTTTCTGGGCGGCTTCGAGCGTCAGCGTGTTCATGCTATCCTCCTTGAAACTTTATGCCGTCTGTGTCGCAAGAGCGGGGCAGGAGGTCAAGGAAGGCCGCCGATGCAAATGCATGAAATCCGCAAGTTCATGGTCGCTGCCTGTCTGGAGATGAACCGGACGGGGCTGAACCAGGGCACCTCGGGAAATCTGTCGGTGCGGGTGGGCGACAGCCTGCTGGTGACGCCGACCGCTACCCCCTATGATCGGCTGGAACCTGACATGATGGCCGCGATGCGGATTGGCGATGAGGAGGGGCGGTTTTCAGGCCCCTGCGCGCCGTCGAGCGAGTGGCGCTTTCATCGCGACATTTACCGCGCACGTGCAGATGTCGGCGCGATTGTGCATGCGCATGCGCCCCATACGACCGCGCTGGCGATGCTGCGCAAGAATTTGCCCGCCGCGCATTATATGATGGCTGCGTTCAACACGCATGAAATCATCTGCACCGATTATGCGCCCTATGGCACGCCGGAGCTTTCCGCGTTGGCGGTGGCAGGTCTGGGCAAAGCCCATGGCGTGCTGCTGGGTTCGCACGGATTGATCGCGGTCGGTGACACACTGGAGCGCGCCATGTGGCGTGCGGTCGAACTGGAGACGCTCGCGCATCAATATATGCTGGCGTGCCAGATGGGTGAGCCAGTGATTTTGGGCAAAGATGAGATTGAAGCGCTGATCCCGCGCTTTGCGGCTTATGGGGTGACGACGTAAGTCGTCATTGCGAGGAGGCCGTCGGCCGACGCGGCAATCCAGAGGCCTCAAGCTTTGCTTCTGGATTGCTTCGCTTTGCTCGCAATGACGGCGCTATTTCTTCCAACCGGCCAATGCGCTGTCGATAAAATCTTGCGTGGCGCCGAGCTGGTTGAGCGGATCGAGAATGGTGTCGATCTCGGCGGCACTCAAAATGTTTGTAGCCGGATCAGCCTTCACCACATCGGCCAAGCTCTTGCCCGTTGCGCCCACGTCACGGGCGGCTTTTTCAACGAGTGCGAAAGCTTCTGTGCGGCCCAGATGCGGTGCCAGTGCCAGCGACAGCATTTCGGTCATTGGCAGGCCGTTCAGCGCATCGAAATTGACACGCATGCGTTTCGCATCGACGTTCAAGCCATCGAGTGTCTGCGCCATATTGTCGAGCGCACCGGCGCAAAGTTTGACCAGCTCGGGCAATGCGCCCCATTCGCTCTGCCAGCCACCCAGCGCGCGCTCATGTTCTTGCACCATGCCTGATAGAAGTGTCGCCATCAGTCCCGGTGTGCGCAGGGAGGCGGAGACGGTCAGCATGCAGCGCACAGGGTTGCGCTTGTGTGGCATGGCAGAGGAGCCGCCACGGCCAGCTTCGGCGGGTTCGAATGTTTCACCCAGTTCAAACTGCATCATCAGCGCTACATCGCGCGCGATTTTTCCGCAGATACCGGTGGCAATCGCAAGCTCGCTGGCCAGCGCGACCAATGCGCCACGGCGTGTGTGCCAAGGCAAAGGCGTGCCCGCGCATGTGGTGGCGCGTGCCGGCGCATAGGCGTTGCGCGCGGCGAGCCGCTTGAACAAAGCGCGGGCGGTTGCTGCGCCATGATTGCCTAATGAGCCAAGCGTGCCGGCCGCGCCGCCCAGCTGCGCCACAAGCGCGTCGCCCGCATGGGCGCGCAGGCGCGTGCGTGATTGCGCGATGGCCTGCAGCCATTGCGCGGCCTTCAGGCCAAAGGTGATGGGGGTCGCGGGCTGCATCAAGGTGCGGCCCAGCATGGCGCTTTTGGCGTGCTCGCGGGCGAGCTTTGCGGCCGCTTCCGCAAGCCGGGTCATATCCGCATCAATCAGCACAAGGGCTTCGCCCAATTGCAGAACCAAAGCGCTGTCGATGACATCCTGGCTCGTCGCACCAAAATGCACCATCGTGGCCGCCGCCGGATCTTGGGCGTGCACTTCGGCTGTGAGCTGCTTCACAAAGGGAATCGCCAGCGTGCCGCCCTTGAGGGCCTCGGCGAAAAGGGCAGGCTCATCAAAAGTCAGATCCGCGGCCACGGCGGAGATTGTGTCAGCCAGTTTTCGCTCGATCAGCCCTGCATCAGCCTGGGCCTGCGCCAATTCCGCTTCAAAGCCAGCCATATGGGTCAACATGCGGCCATCCGAGAGGATCGCGGCCATCTGCGGGGTGGTCGAATAGGTGTCGTTTAAGGTTGCCATAAGTTGAGCCATATCAATATTTTTCCTGATGGTAATCCGCTAATCTCAAATTACAAAAAAGGAACCGCGGGCACCTCATAGGGGTTGAGCGGGTGACTTGTGAGGTTTGGGGCTTTTCGGGGAGTGCGCTCAATGGATCGTCGTTTCTTTCTGAAATCCTTTCTGGGTCTAGCAGGTTCTGGAGCAGCCCTTGTAGCCTTTGCCCCGTCTGTTGATGCAATGCCCCTCCTTGATGAGCTTGCTGCGATGGATGCGCAAGGCTCAAACCCGCTGGCTGCTGCCGCTGCTCACAAGGCCGATCTGCCGGCCCCGGGCGCTCATGACGCTCAATATTACTACAGGCGGCGGCCCCGTCGCCGCTATTATCGCCCGCCACCAGCACGTGTGCGCCGCTGCCGCACCTTCTATGATCGCTTCGGTCGTCTGGTGCGACGCTGCTGGTGGGGCTGAGGCAGGTTGACGCATCCAGCGCGCAAAACACAAGGCGCTGCCAGCAATCAGCCCCGTTTATTTGGAAAATCGCGCCTCCGTTGCTGATGCTATACTTTCGTCATGAGCCCTTTGTTGAAGGCTAAGTTTCAGCCGGTTGACTTGAATCAATGAACAACAAGGCGACAAGGTTGAGTGTGGCTCCGTGACGCAAGCGCGCGCCCACCATGAGTCGCGCCACATTCACCCGAGGCTTTTAAGATGGCACATTCAGGATCGGCAGGGCTGATGCCCGGTCAAAAGAGCATGACGCTCGGTGAGATGGGTCTTGCAGTGATCGCAGCCGTGTCTGCCGTCCTGTGGGTCATCATCACGGCCAATGCATGGACGCCCGAATATGCGTTCCATGCCGGGCTTTTTGCAATCGCGAGTGTCGCGACCGTCTTTCTGGTTTTGAACCGCTATCTTGCACGCCCGTCGCCCTGCCCACGCAAGAGGTTGGCGGCAAGCCCAATTATAATTTCGGGCCGATCAAGTTTGCGACCATTGCTTCTGTCTTCTGGGGCATTGCAGGCTTTCTGGTCGGGCTCATCATCGCGCTGCAATTGGCCTATCCCGAGCTCAATCTCGGTCTGCCATGGACCTCGTTTGGTCGCTTGCGCCCGCTGCACACATCGGCGGTGATTTTTGCTTTTGGCGGCAATGTGCTGCTGGCCACCTCTTTTTATGTGGTGCAACGCACTTGTCAGGCGCGTCTGGCCGGTGATCTGGCGCCCTGGTTTGTGGTGCTCGGCTATAATTTCTTCATTGTCATTGCAGGCACGGGCTATTTGCTCGGCATTACGCAGGGCAAGGAATATGCAGAGCCGGAATGGTATACGGATCTGTGGCTGACGATTGTCTGGGTGACATATTTCATCGTCTTTCTGGCGACGGTCATCAAACGCAAAGAGCCGCACATCTATGTTGCCAACTGGTTTTATCTGGCCTTTATCCTGACCATCGCCGTTTTGCATCTGGGCAATAACACGACGATTCCGGTTTCGATTTTCTCATCGAAATCCTACATCGTCTGGTCGGGTTTGCAGGATGCCATGATCCAGTGGTGGTATGGCCATAATGCGGTGGGCTTTTTCCTGACCGCGGGCTTTTTGGCCATTATGTATTATTTCATCCCAAAACGCGCCGAACGTCCCGTCTATTCCTATCGCCTGTCGATCATCCACTTCTGGGCGTTGATCTTCATGTATATCTGGGCGGGGCCACATCATCTCCATTACACAGCATTGCCTGATTGGGCGCAGACACTCGGCATGACCTTCTCGATCATGTTGTGGATGCCTTCATGGGGCGGCATGATCAACGGTCTGATGACGCTGTCGGGTGCCTGGGACAAGCTGCGCACCGACCCGGTGTTACGCATGCTGGTTGTGTCGGTCGCATTCTACGGCATGTCGACCTTTGAAGGTCCGCTCATGTCTGTGAAGGCTGTGAATTCGCTCTCGCATTATACCGACTGGACCATTGGTCACGTGCATTCGGGTGCGCTGGGTTGGGTCGGCTATGTTTCGTTTGGCGCAATCTACTGTCTCGTGCCGTGGCTTTGGAACAAACCAAAGCTTTATTCGCTGAAGCTCGTCAACTGGCACTTCTGGGTCTCGACGTTGGGCATCGTTTGCTACATCTCGGCGATGTGGGTGGCGGGCATCATGCAGGGCCTGATGTGGCGCGCTTATACAGCGCTCGGCTTCCTGGAATATTCCTTCCTCGAAACGGTAGAGGCCATGCACCCTTTCTACATCATCCGTGCCTTTGGTGGCGGGCTCTTCCTCGCAGGTGCTCTGATCATGGCGTGGAACCTTTACAAGACCATTGTTACGCCGGCAGCCGAAATTGAAGCTGGCGTAACCCCCGCTCTCGTGCCGGCTGAATAAGGGAGGGGACCCATGTCACTCTGGAACAAGCACGCGATCTTCGAGAAAAACTCGATTTTGTTGCTCATTGGTGTGCTGATCGTCATTTCGATCGGCGGCCTGGTTGAAGTTGCCCCGCTCTTTTATCTGAAGAGCACGATTGAGCATGTGGAGGGCGTTCGTCCCTACACGCCGCTCGAGCTCGCTGGGCGCAACATTTATGTGCGCGAAGGCTGCTACAACTGCCATTCGCAGATGATCCGTGCTTTGCGTGACGAAGTGGAACGCTATGGCCATTATTCTCTCGCAGCCGAGAGCATGTATGATCACCCGTTCCAATGGGGCTCCAAGCGCAATGGCCCTGATCTGGCGCGTCTGGGCAATAAATATTCCGATGATTGGCACCGCCGTCATCTGGAAAATCCGCGCGCGGTTGTGCCGGGATCGATCATGCCGGCCTATCCATGGCTTGCCAAAACCGAACTCGATCTCAACCATATCGATCAGCACATGAAAGTGCTGGCCATCGAAGGCGTGCCTTATACGCCAGAGATGATCGAGAAAGCAGCAAGCGATGCCAAGGCGCAGGGCACGGATGATGATCCGGGTGCCGCTGATCTCGTCAAGCGCTATCCGAAAGCCCAAGCCCGCGCCTTTGGCGAAAAGGGCAGACTGACGGAAGCGGATGCCCTGATTGCTTATTTGCAGCATCTGGGCACACAGGTGGATTTCAAAGTCTACGATGACAAAGCCAATCTGAGGTAATCAAGAGATGAACATTGCTTCGCTTCTTCAAGATGCACAGATCGTCAGCTTGATCCTCGTGTGCATCACTTTCACGGGCATTGTCGCTTATGCGCTTTGGCCCTCCATGCAGTCGAATTTCGACCGCGCGTCTCGTCTCCCGCTGAACGAGGACTGAGCCATGAGCGTCACCTCGCATGATCCAAAAAATGTTGATGCCACGACGGGCACGGCCACGACGGGCCATGAATGGGATGGTATTCGCGAACTCAACACACCTTTGCCAAAATGGTGGCTGTATATTTTTTACGCCACCATCGTCTGGGCGCTGGGCTATTGGGTTGTCTATCCGGCGATCCCACTGGCGTCGTCCTTCACCAAAGGCATGATTAATTATTCCTCACGCGGCGAAGCCACAGCAGACGTCGAGCAACTCAAGCTTGCGCGGGCGCCGATGGTCAATGCGCTGGCCAAAGCCAGTTTTGAAGATATCCAGAAGGACCCAAAGCTACTGACCTTTGCGCGTGCGCAGGGCAAGGCCGCATTTGGCGACAATTGCGCACCCTGCCATGGGGCAGGTGGTGGCGGCTCGAAAGCCTTCCCCAATCTCGTTGACGATGATTGGTTGTGGGGCAATGGATCTCTGGCTGATATTCAAGCGACCATCACGCATGGCATTCGGTCCAGCGATCCGGACACGCGCCAAGGTAATATGCCAGCCTTTGGCGATGGTGTGTTGAAGCCAACGGAAATTTCGGCCGTTGCTGATTACGTGCGCTCGCTGTCCTCTTTGCCGGTCGAGCAGGGCGCTGATCTGAATGCAGGGCAAAAGGTTTTCGCTGACAATTGCGTTGCCTGCCATGGTGAGAATGCCAAGGGCAATCCGGAATTGGGTGCACCCAATCTGACGGACCAGATCTGGCTTTATGCTTCCGACAAAGCAACCATTGTCGAAGGCATTACCAAGGGCCGTGGCGGTATGATGCCCAATTGGGGCAGCCGTCTTGATGCTGGCACAATCAAAGCGCTGGCTGTGTATGTCCGCACTTTGGGTGGTGGCCGTTAAAGAGATTGACGCCGCCCGACATCTCTGGCGGCGTCCTGCTATCCTGCCCGAACCTTGACCTCGTGGCGAGTTGAGAACAAATGAGTGTGAAGCAGCAGCAGGCACGCGAAAGCGAGATTGAGGCCGCAGGCCTTGAAGCGCCGCTTTATGCGTCGCGCGCGAAAATCTATCCCGCGGCCGTGAGCGGGCGGTTCCGCAATATCAAGTGGATTATTCTCTGCGTCACGCTGGGCATATATTATTTTCTGCCTTTCATTCGCTGGGATCGCGGTCCCAATGCGCCCTCGCAAGCGGTGCTCATCGATATGGAGCATCGGCGTTTCTATTTCTTCTTCATCGAAATCTGGCCGCAGGAAGTTTATTACATCACCGGCCTTTTGATTTTGGCAGCGGTGGCGCTGTTTTTGATGAATGCCATCGCGGGGCGTTTGTGGTGTGGATATTTGTGCCCGCAAACCGTGTGGACCGATCTGTTCTTTGCAGTGGAGCGACTGATTGAAGGTGATCGCCGCACGCGAATGATCAAGGACAATGAATCCTTTAATCTCGAAAGATTTGCGCAATTTTTGCTGAAACATTGGGCTTGGTTGATGATCGCCTGGTGGACGGGTGGTGCTTGGGTTCTCTATTTCTCCGATGCACCGACGCTCGTTTATCAGCTTGCAACGTTCCAAGGCCCTTTCATGGCCTATGTATGGATCGCGATCCTCACTACAACCACCTATATTTTTGCAGGCTTCATGCGTGAGCAGGTCTGCACTTATATGTGCCCATGGCCGCGCATCCAGGCGGCTCTGACAGATGAATGGGCGCTCAATGTCACCTATCGCTATGATCGGGGTGAACCACGCGGCTCGTTAAAGAAAAATGCGGTTTTGCGCGATGCGGGCAAACCGGCAGGTGATTGTGTGGAGTGCAATGCTTGCGTTTATGTCTGTCCCACAGGTGTCGATATTCGCGATGGTTTGCAGATCGATTGCATCCAATGCGGCCTATGCATTGATGCTTGCGACACAGTGATGGACAAGCTCGGCCGCCCGACTGGCCTGATTGGCTATGATACGGATATCAATGTGAAGCGCCGCGAGGCTGGCTTGCCAGAGCTCAAGACGCGGTTCATCCGCGCACGCACGATGCTTTACGCTGTGGTGATGGTGGTTGTCGGTGGCATCATGGTTGGCGTCTTGGCAACGCGTCATGATTCCGGACTTGCTGTCATACATGACCGCAATCCGTTGTTTGTGCGACTGGCTGATGGTGGGATACGCAACGCCTATACTGTGCGCCTATCCAACAAGCTGCCGGAAAACAGGTCCTTTGAAATTCGCGTCGATGGTTTTTCACCCGAACTTGTCACCTCGGCAGAAGGTAAGCGCGGGGAATCGGGCTGGCCCGTCTTACTTGTCGGGCCAGACCAGACTTTTGAAGAGCGCATCTTTGTCACCATCCCCAAGGGCGGTTTGGGCAACGGCCACGATCAGGATGATGACAAACGCGACATCACTTTCCGCCTGATCGATTTGCGCTCGGGCTCGCAAATAGACGTCAAATATCATTTCATGCAGCCGCACGGAGAGAAACAATGACAAGCCTCACGCCCGCTGGCTTCACACTCAAGGGCAAGCATGTGCTTGCCATGCTGCTCTTGTTTTTCGGCACAGTGTTTGCCGTGAATTTTTATATGGCACGCGTGGCCATACTGACCTTTTCAGGGCTGGAGGCAGACAAGGCCTATCAGGACGGGCTGAAATATAATGATGTTTCGACTGCTGCCCGTCAGCAGGCCGAGCGCAACTGGACAGTGGATGCGAAAGTTGCATCACAAAAAGACGGCGTAGTGCTGGTTTTGACGCAGCGCGATGGCGCTGGTCGGCCGACATCCGATATTGCGATGACAGCTGTCTTTGTGCATCCGGCCGATCGTCGCCATGACATCAGCGTTGATCTTGTGCCAACGGGCAATGGACAGTTTCGCGCGCAAGCACCGGTTGCGGCCGGGCGATGGGATTTGCATATTGAAGCTGTGAAAGATGCGGCCCTGCTGTTTCGTTCTGTCAATCGCATTGATATTGCCCCGGTGATGTGATGAGCGAGCCGCTCGTGACAATCGATTTTTCATCTTTCGTGCGCCCAACAGAGCAGGGGCTTGCGTCGATGGATTTGGCCATTGATGGCGTCGATTGTGCAGCTTGTATGGTGGATATAGAAGGCACCATGCGGGCAGTGCCGGGGCTGGTTTCAGCACGGCTCAACCTGACCACGCATCGCTTGCGGCTGGTTTGGGATGCGAACAAAACACATGCGTCTGCTTTGGTTGATGCGCTCGCCAAAGGCGGTTATCGCGCCTATCCATTCGAGCAAAGCCGCGTCGAGCTGGAAGAGACGCGACGCACCCAATGGCTGTTGAAATGCTTGGGTGTCGCTGGCTTTGCTGCGATGAACATCATGCTGCTGTCGGTGTCTGTGTGGTCGGGCAATGCCAACGATATGACGCCCGAGACGCGCGATTTTTTTCATTGGCTGTCGGCTTTGATTGCCTTGCCTGCGGCAGCCTATGCGGGGCAACCTTTCTTTCGCTCAGCGCTGGCTAGCATGAGGGCTGGTAAGCTCAACATGGATTTCCCCATATCGCTTGGCATTCTGCTGGCGCTCACCATGTCCGTGGTGGAAACGGCTTTGCACGGGACGGAAGCCTATTTTGATTCCGCCATCATGCTCTTGGTGTTCTTGCTGGCAGGCCGTTATCTCGACCAAGCCATGCGCAAGCGCACGCGGGCCGCGGCTGGCAATCTGGCTGCGCTGAAAGGCGAGATTGCGCAGCTCTTGGATGCTGATGGCGTAATGGTCGCGGTGCCTGTGGCGGTGCTGAAAGCGGGCGATCATATTCTGGTGCGGCCCGGCGATCGTGTGCCAGCTGACGGGATTATTTTGTCCGGTACATCGGAGATGGATACAAGCCTTGTCACGGGCGAGACACTGCGTGCGCGTGTTGCCAGTGGTGCACGCGTTTATGCCGGGGCGATGAATTTCGATGGCGCTTTGACCATTGCCGTGACTGCTGCAGGCGAGGGCACAATGCTGGATGAGGTGGCCCGCCTTGTCGAGAAAGCGGGCGAAGGCCGCTCGCGCTATCGCCGTCTGGCCGATCGTGCGGCACGCGTTTATGCCCCCGTTGTGCATGTGACGGCGGCTTCAACGCTCGTCTTCTGGCTGTTCCTGGGTGTGGGCTTTCATTACGCCATCATTGTTGCGATTTCTGTTCTCATCATCACCTGTCCCTGCGCTTTGGCACTGGCTGTGCCAGCGGTGCAGGTTGTGGCTGCAGGTCATTTGTTCCGCGCGGGCATTTATCTCAACAGTGCCGATGCGCTGGAGCGTCTGGCGGAGATTGATACAATTGTCTTCGACAAGACGGGCACACTGACTTTGCCTGAGCCCAATGTGATCAATGCGAGTGAGATCGCGCCAGAGCTTTTGGGTCTGGCCGTGCGGCTTGCGCAATCCAGCCGGCATCCTTTGGCACATGCTGTCGCGCGATTGGCAACGGGCGCTGTGCCGTTTGATGGCGCAGAAGAAGTGCCCGGTGCTGGCGTGCATGCTTTGGTCGATGGCATGGATGTTCGTTTGGGCAGTGCGGCATTTTGTGGTGCGGGTGTGCATCTTCCCGCAAGCCCGGACGTCTCGCTTATTCATCTGCGTTATGGAAACCGGCATGCGGCGATTGAAATTCGTCAAAGCCTGCGCCCTGATGCGCGTGCGACCATCGAATTGCTGCGTGTGCGTGGTTTTGACGTGCAGATATTGTCTGGTGACCGACCGGAGGCGGTGGCGCCCTTAGCTGAGCAGCTTGGCATTGAGCAAGCAGAAGGTGGGGTAAATCCGGCACAGAAAATTGCTGTCATCGAGGCGCTGCGCGACCAAGGCCGCAAAGTGCTGATGGTGGGCGATGGCATGAACGACGCCCCAGCACTGGCGGCAGCTTATGCCTCGCTGTCGCCCATTACGGCGGCAGATCTCGCGCAAGCGCAGGCTGATGCTGTTTTCTTGTCTGATCGCCTTTTGCCTGTAGCACAGGCGCTCGACATTGCACGCCAATCACGCGCTTTGATGCGGCAGAATTTATGGATTGCTGTCATCTACAATGCCTTTGCAGTGCCGCTCGCTATTGCGGGCTATGTGACGCCTTTGATTGCGGCGGCTGCCATGTCGGGTTCCTCGATCCTTGTGACGCTCAATGCCTTGCGTATGCGCGGTCTCGCGCGCCATACTGAAAAGCCCCGCGTGCTACCTGTGCGGGGTCCACTCACGCTTGCTGCCGGGGAGCGCCGCTGATGAATGTGCTCATTTATCTCGTGCCGATTGCTCTGGCGCTGGGCGTGACTGCTTTGTTTGCCTTCTTGTGGTCGTTGAAAAGCGGGCAATATGAAGATTCGGAAGGCCCCGCCTATCGCATTCTGTCGGATGAGGATGTGAAGAAGTGAAACGCCTCTTGCCAGAAATCGCCGCGCGCGCTGGCCGGCTTGTGTGTTTCTGTCCGCCCGGCATGCCGGTCGAAGGGGCGCAGGCACGTGGCCCCGTGTTGCTGTCAGCCGGTTTTGCATTGTCGGTTCTGGCGCAAACTTTATCGCTTGGCATTTTGCCATTGGCAGGATTGCTCATGGCGCCACGCGCTGAGCTTGCAGGCGTGCCTTATATGGCCATGTTGCTTGGCGCTGCCATGGCGACTTTTCCGGCCTCTTTTCTCTTGGATGCTTTTGGTCGGCGTGCTTCTTTTGCTTTGGGTGCCTCGCATGGCATTGCCGGCGGGCTGGTGCTCGCCTGGGCCCTGATGGCGCAAGCCTTCATTCCCTTTTGCCTGGGTGCATTCTGGCTGGGCGTGGCGCAAGGTTTTGGGCTTTTCTATCGTCATGAGGCGGCGATGGGTGGTGGTGCCATGGGGCGCGCCATGTTGCTTGGCGTTGTCTTTGGGTCAGGTGCTTTGGCAGGATTGGTGGGGCCGGGCCTTTTGATTGCAGGTGATCATCTGATGCCAATGACGCCTTTTGTGCCCGCCGCATTGGCAGCCGCATTCGTGCAAGTTTGCGTGCTGGCTTTGGCTATGGGTTGGGGCCCCCATGAAGCCGCGAGCGTGGCAGCGAGCCTTGATGAGCGTCCGGTCTTTTTGATCAAAGATGCACTGGCTCCCACCATTATTGCAGCGTCAGCCTGGTTTGGCATGACAGCGCTGATGCTGGCTTCGCCCTCAGCCATGATCACGTGCGGCATATCGGCGGCAGGTGTCACGGGGCTTTTGGCGTGGCATGTGGTGGCCATGTATGCGCCCGGTTTTGGCATGAGTTTTCTGGCGCGGGTTTTTGGCGAAGCGCCCACGGCTTTGGCGGGGCTTGCTTTGGTGCTCGTCGCACGGCTTGTTTTGCAAAAGGCGGGTGAGGCGGGTGTGTTTGCCGCCGGCCTGATGGTGTTGGCAGCAGGCTGGTGTCTGGCAACAGCGGCATCAACTTTATGGCTGCAAAAGCTTGCGCCGCCGCGCTGGGCCCTGGCGGCGCATGATGCCTGTTTGCTGGTGGCAGCGCTCGCCGGAGCATGGCTTGCCCCGGCGATTGCCTGATGTTTAATGCGACATCAAGACCGGCAGCGTCATCGATTGCAACATCGTGCGCGTGGTGCCACCCAATACAAATTCCCGCAAGCGCGAATGGCCATAGGCACCCATCACCAAAAGATCAGCGTTTGCATCCGCGGCATAAGACAGCAAAGTCTCACCGATATCGCCTGACATGGGCAGACGTTTCAGTTCGGCATTCACCCCGTGGCGCGAAAGATGGCGCGTGATATTGAAGCCGGGCAATTCTTTATAACCCAGGCGCGGATCAGCAATGCTGATCACATCAATGGCGCCAGCTTTCTCGAGCAGGCTCTGCGCATCAGCCAAAGCGCGTGCCGAAGTGCGGCTACCATCCCAAGCCACAACAATTTTGTTGAACTTGGGAGCACGTGTCTGGACGCGTGGCACGAACAGAACAGGGCGCCCGCTCTCAAACAAGGCGGCCTCGGCCATGAGGGAATCTTCGCCACTGCGCTCGCGCGGTTGGCTCATGATCGTCATGTCAAAATGGCGTGCCAAGCAAGCAAGCTCATAGCGTGCTTCGCCGGGGATGGAGTCAATCTCGACCAATTCTGTACGCAGACTTGCGGGTCCAGCCTTGCACATTGCTTCAAAGGCTGCGGCATTGCGTGCGCGCGACTGGTCGGAAATGGCTGCCATAATATCGGCGGGATAATCACCCGTGAAACCGGAGGGGACGAGCATTTCATAGACAACACCTGCTGCCGTCAGATGCGCGCCAAGTTGATCGGCAAAAGCTGTGGCAAATGGGGCCGCCGGCTGTGTGTCGCCTTCGGGATCAAGCAGAAAAAGTAGGTCTTTGATAGCCATGTGAGCGTCTCCTCGTGCCCAACTCGCGCAGGCTCAATCGCGTGACTTTGGGCTTTGATCGTTCTATGTCAAGCAAATGGCGCGCGCCTTGACCTCGGACAAATCGGCTGGGCGCTCGTGACCCTTGATAGCAGTCTTTTGTCCCGCTTGTTTTGCATGCGGGGTCTCAGGAGGTACCCATGTCAGACGAGCTCGCCCGTGTTGCTGTCCTTGAGCAGCGTGTCGAGGCCCTCAGCCATACGCTCAAAACAGTCCTGACCACATTCATGCTGCGCGGCATTCTGACCCGCGAGACGGTGAATGCTATTCTGGCTGAAGCTGAGCAGGGCTTGGCTGGGCAATCCAAAGCGATGGCCGAGATCGCCCATATCAAGGGCGACATGCCCGCCTATCTGCGCCATGCCATGGGCGCGCCGGGCGAGGACGATGACCACGGTCATTGATCTGCTGAGGAGTGTGATCTGTGCAAGCGAGCATGCGCTTTTCTGTTGCGCCGATGATGGATTGGACAGACCGGCATTGCCGCGTCTTCCATCGCACCTTGTCGCGCCATGCGCTGCTCTATACGGAAATGGTGACCACGGGCGCGATCATCCATGGTGACCGCAATCGGCTTCTTGGTTTTGCTGATGTCGAACATCCAGTGGCTATGCAGCTTGGTGGCTCGGATCCGCAGGCGCTCACAGCTTGCGCCAAAATCTGCGAAGATTTTGGCTATGACGAAATCAATCTGAATTGCGGCTGTCCGTCAGACCGCGTTCAGAATGGTGCTTTTGGTGCCTGTCTGATGCGTGAGCCGTTGCTCGTGGCTGATTGCGTGGCCGCAATGAAAGCCTCGGTGAAGCTGCCCGTCACGGTGAAATGTCGCATTGGTGTGGATGATCAAGAGCCGCGCGAAGCCTTGTGGGCGATGACGCAGGCATTGGTGCAAGGTGGTGTGGACGGGTTGATCGTTCATGCGCGCAAGGCTTGGTTGCAGGGGCTCAGCCCCAAAGAAAACCGGGATATTCCCCCGCTTGATTATGAGCTGGTGCATCAGCTGAAAGCAGATTTTCCAAAACTGCCCATCTCGATCAATGGCGGTATTCAAAGCGTGGAAGAGGGTCTGCCACATCTTGATACGCTCGATGGCATCATGTTGGGGCGCGCTGCTTATCACAATCCTGATCTTCTGCTGAAAGTGGACCCGTTTGTGTTTGGCATGTCTGCGCCGCATGTCGATGCGTTTGCAGCGGTCGAAGCCTATCTGCCTTATATCGAAGCGCGGCTTGCAGAAGGTTATCGTCTGCATGACATGTCGCGCCATATGCTGGGCCTGTTTGCGGGCCTGCCGGGTGCGCGACTGTGGCGGCGCACGATTGCAACCAAAGCACCGCTACGCGGCGCTGGTGTCGAGGTGATCCGCGAAGCCATGGGGCATGTGTTGCGCACATCGGCTGATCTTTATGGCTCGGCATCCGCTGAGGCGTGATATTTTATCAATACGCACCCGCGCCACCTATCGTGAAATGTGAAAGGCTGTGTGACCGGATTTCCTGAATATGATCAGGCTTCGGGCCACAGGACTTGCAGCCGCATGGCTTATGGCCCATGAAGCGCGGGATATTCCCCAAGCCGTGCAGGGCCTCATGTTTGGATATGATCTCAACGATATCATTTTTCTTGTCGTGGCCTTGGCTGGGGCTGGGGCGATCACGGGCATTTTGGCTGGCGTTTTTGGCGTGGGCGGCGGGGCACTTATTGTGCCGGTGCTCTATGAATTGTTCCGCGTGTTGAATGTGCCGGAAGATGTGCGCATGCCATTGTGTGTCGGCACCTCGCTGGCCATTATCATTCCCACCTCCATTCGTTCCTTCCGCGCGCATCGTGAGCGCGGGGCCGTGGATATGGATGTGTTGAAAGCTTGGGCGATCCCGACTGTGTTTGGTGTGCTGATCGGTTCGTTCATTGCGCGCTATGCGCCGCCTTATGTGTTCAAATTTGTCTTTGTTGGCATTGCCGGCATCAGCGCGATGCGCCTGCTTTTCAATCTCAAATGGAAACTGGGCGATGATGTGCCCAGGGGCAATTCCTTGCGCGTGTTTGGGTTGGTCAATGCTGTGCTGTCGGCTTTGATGGGCATTGGTGGTGGCCAACTGTCGACCATGTTCCTGACCTTTTATGGCCGCACCATTCATCAGGCAGTGGCGACATCATCAGGTGTGGGCGTGCTGATTTCGATTCCCGGCGCCATTGGTTATGTGCTGGCGGGTTGGGACAAAACCAATTTGCCACCATTGTCGCTGGGCTTTGTGTCGCTGATCGGCATTGCCGCTTTTGCACCCGTGAGTGTGCTGACAGCCCCGATCGGCGTGAAGATCGCACATGCTTTGTCGAAACGGCATCTGGAAATGGCCTTTGGCACATTTCTGCTGCTCGTCTCGCTGCGCTTTCTGGCATCTATTTTGGGTTATTGATCGTATCTTTGCGTGCGGCCAGCTGGTCCATCACGCTGGCGCGCTCTTCATCAGACATGGAGGACCAGCCGCCGACTTCCGCACGCGTGCGATAGCAGCCAAGGCAATATTGGCCTCGTGCATCCAGCAGGCAGATTTTCAGGCAGGGTGTTTCGATCTCGCTCATGAGGTCTTGTAAGGCCGCTTGGGCTTAAGCTCAAAGCCCAATCCGGCTGGCCAAGGCCGCCAGGAACAGGATTTCCGCAATTTGTTGCGTGGCGCCGGCAATATCGCCGGTCATGCCTTTGATCTGCTGGCGGGCAATGCCCGCCATGGCAAAGGCAGCCAGCCCCATGAGCCCGAGGCCGAGGGCGAGCCGCACGGGTGCAACGCCAGCCAGTGCGGGCGACAGGCCGACAGCCAGCGCGAGCCCAATGGCCAGAACCAGCGTGGCGGGCAGCGGCTTGGCGGCGGCCCAAGCGGCACCATCGGTGCGGGCAGGTGGTAGCAGGGCGTGGAGCAGAAGCGCGGCGACACGCGACGCCCCACCGCAGGCCGCTAGAACAAGGGCGGCCACAGGTGCGCCGAAATGGGTGAGGATTTCCGCCAAGAGGCTGGCACGCAACAGCAGCGACATGATCAGCGCCGCACCTCCAAAAGTGCCGATGCGGCTGTCTTTCATGATCTCGAGCTTGCGCTCAAGGGTCATGCCGCCACCCAAGCCGTCGGCCGTATCGGCCAGCCCGTCCTCGTGAAAGGCACCGGTTGCAAGCATCAGCACGGTCAATGCAAAACCAGCCGAGGCAAGCGGGGGCAGGCTGAGCGCTTCGCCGGCTAGTAGTGCGACCCCGCCCAAAGCACCAATCAGCCAGCCGGCAAAGGGCAGTACCCGCACCGATTTGGAAAAATCGAGCATGGCATAGGGGTCAGTCTCAAAGGGCAAAACGGGGACGGGCAGGCGCGAATAAAAGCGCATACAGGCGAGGAAATCGGCGAGCAGTCGTGCTGGAAGGGTCAACATGACCAAGACCATGGCATGAGTCGGCCTGAGGAGAAAAACTGCGCTGATTGAGTTCGGCGTGCACAGGCCCTAAACAGGCTTCAACACATTTTGCACACACTTTGGATGAGAATCTCATGTCCGCCACTGGTCTGCCTTTCGACGATATCCGCCATCTGCTTGCGCAAATGCCGCATGCGGCAGTCCCGATGGTTGAGGATGTGCGCAAACGCGAAGCGCAATTGACCAAGCCCGCCGGAGCCTTGGGGCGGATGGAAGAGATTGTGGAGTTTTTGGCGGCCTGGCAGGGCCAATCCAAGCCCACGATTTTGCGCCCGATGGTCGCGGTGTTTGCCGCCAATCACGGCGTTGTAGCGCAAGGCGTGTCGGCATTTCCGCCCGAAGTGACGCGCGCCATGCTGGAAAATTTTGCCGCAGGTGGCGCCGCCATCAACCAGATTTGCGCGACCTATGACATCGGCTTGAAAGTGTTCGAGCTGGCGCTGGATTATCCGACACCCGACATCACGCAGGAACCCGCCTTTGACGAGGCCGCTTGTGCGGCAACTTTTGCTTTTGGCATGGAAGCCATTGCAGGTGGCACAGACCTGCTGTGCTTGGGTGAAATGGGGATTGGCAATACGACCGTTGCAGCGGCCATTTATCATGCGCTGTATGGCGGTGAGGCGCGCGATTGGGTGGGGCGTGGCACCGGTGTTGATGATGCAGGCTATCAGCGCAAAGTCGATGCTGTGGCGCGCGCGGTTGCGCTGAACAAGGGCCATCTGTCCGATCCGCTCGAAGTCTTGCGCCGTGTGGGGGGACGCGAGATTGCCGCCATTGCCGGCGCCATTATGGCCGCGCGCATGGAGCGGATTCCGGTTGTGCTCGATGGTTATGTGGTGACAGCTGCAGCTGCCATTTTGCATGCGCTCGATCCTGCAACGCTCGATCATTGCATCGCCGGGCATCTGTCTTCTGAAGGCGCGCATGCTCGCGTTTTGGAAAAGCTCGGCAAAAAGCCGTTGCTGGATTTGGGCTTGCGTCTGGGTGAAGGCTCGGGCGCTGCGCTGGCTGTGGGTGTGATGAAAGCCGCTCTTGCTTGTCATCGCGATATGGCAACTTTTGATCAGGCGAAAGTGCCAGGCAAAGCCTGATCCCCGCCGTCATTGCCAGCGTCGCGCTGCGCGCCTCGTCAGGCAGCCTTGCGCGTATTCACGCGGCCATCGCGGCGCGCATTTGGTTTGCTCTGCGCCATGGCTTCAATCACGCGCTCGGCTGGCAGGATCACTGTGACTTCCGTGCCTTGGCGCAATTCCGATTGAATATGGAACGAGCCGCCATGCAGATCGACAAGGCCCTTCACAATCGGCAGGCCTAGGCCTGAGCCTTCTTCGGCATTTTTCTGCGCCAGCGAGCCACGCCCGAAAGATGAGAGGACAACAGGAATTTCATGTTCGGGAATACCCGGTCCCGTGTCGCGGATCGAAATATATTGACCACCTGATTGCGTCCAACCGCATTTCAAACTGACTGAGCCGCCTTGCGGAGTGAATTTGATCGCATTGGTGAGCAGGTTGAGCGTGATCTGGCGCAGTGCCCGCTCATCGCCCCACAGACGCGGCAAGCTGCTTTCAATCGATTGCGTCAACTGGATGCCACGCTGCTCGGCACGCAGCGCCAAGAGATGCAGACAATCTTCGACCACATTGACAAGCGCCACCGGCTCTTCGCGCAATTCATAGCGGCCCGCTTCGACACGAGAGAGATCGAGAATTTCGTTGATCAGCATCAAGAGATGCTGGCCGCTCGAGTGAATGTCGCTTGCATAGTCCTGGTAGGCAGCGACCGCAT
>CAINNX010000165.1 GCA_903851305.1 uncultured Hyphomicrobiales bacterium
ACCCCGAGATATTTGCCGCGACCGGCGTAGTAGGGCGTCTTACCCTTGCGCGGTTCGATGAGCTTGATGGGCATGTCAATTCCTGTGCAGTTAAGTCGCGGCGAACGGCCTCAATTCTATTGAGGTCGCAATCAGAGAAAAGGCGTTCTCGTCCGCATTTCACGAAGAGCGGAGCACCGTCCAATCCAATGGGGTGCTGATGCAGCCAGTCGCGGAGCCGTCGGGCATTCCGAAATCGCAGCATACTAGCTGCTTCGGAAAGAGTGTGGAGCGGCAGAGTCATGACGGTTGCGTCGAACAGGTCAAGTTAGTCCCATTAAGTTTTGCAACGCATGAACGATGCTGCGCACGATATGAGTGTCGGGGAACGGCGAGCTTGTCCCTGGGCGGCGCGCAGGCTTTAGAAATAATTGAGGTGTTGATTTGCTTCATCATCGTCTCGGGCAATGTTGCCGAATAAAACATCTGGAAAGTCCAGTGAAACCCTCAGCAACCGCGACGAATGCCACGCAGGCTTTTCGAATGGCGGCGTGTATTCAAACGTCTTCTTTCGCTTTGGGTTATCATGCGGTAGCGATGCTGATGGCCGACCTTCCGAAAAAGGCACGCCATTCCTTTGAATGGAAGCTTGTTTCGAGTGTCTGTAAGTGCGCGGCACGCGGCAGATTTAATAGGGGCGTATAATTTTTCCGCCCGAGTTCAATCAATCTGATGGTGGTCAACGCTGACTCGGCTGGGCATCTGTTGCTAAGCCGTCAAAAGCCGTGGAACATGAGGTTCCGTGCAGTTTAGAAAAGACTGGGGTCATGACCAATAAAAAAGACGTTCTCAGACAGCGATTAAAAGAGAATCTTGCGACGGCTGCGCTGCAAGCGAAGCAAGAGAACTTGACGAGCAATATTCTTAATCCGTTCCGCCGTGTCGATCCCGAAAACTTGTATTCGTTCGAGAAATATCAGCATCTGTTTCAACTGCATGAAGACCCAGAGAACAACCGCGCCATGATAATTGCATTTGAAAGGGCGGGGCTGGATTGGAAGAAGCCGGTCCATTGGATCATATTAATGCGGGCATTTTCCGATGCACATTTTGGCCGATCATCTGGTCATCCAGGAAAATGGGGAGCATTGCGACTGGAATTTCTACGTCGTGATGCAGAAGCAGTGCAGAAGCAGTTTCCCGATATTATTGATGCGTCAGCAATAGCTGCCAAACTTGTGAATCGTGAAGAGTACACATTTACAAGAGGCGCTTATGAGAATGATACGCTTGAGGATGATACGCTTGCGAAATACATTGGGTGGTCCCGCAATCCATCAAAGAATGGTTTTTTGCGTTTCCCCCAGGCGTTTCCGTCAGAAGAGGTTTTAGATATGCGCCTTGATCGCGAAAAAAGCGGCGAGCCTTGGACTGACGATGACGAATTTCTCGCGAACGCTTACATCCTCGCTCTACTGAAACTGTTGGAAAGCGAATAGCTGTTTGTGAGCGTTCCGGAAAATATCACCCCGGATATTCATTCCGATATCAGTGGCCCACTTCTCCCAGCGTGCGCAATCATGCTTGTTAAGGAGAAGTACCTATGTCTACCACTAAGAGTGAATCCAAAGTTCTGCGGTTCGATGAGATTGACGTTCCGGATAGTTTGGGCGAGCCAGATGCAAAGAATGTTGCTGCAATCCAGAGCACCCTCAAGATCGGCGAGTTGATCAACGAGCCGTGGGTTCGACCATCGCCGGTTTATAAGAAACGGTATGAATTGTTTATCGCTCTTGATCGTTACGTTGCACTCAAGAACACCGGCGCGGAAACGATCCGTTGCCGTGTGATGGAGGTGAGCGACAACGTTGCCGAAAAAATGCGGCTCGAAGAAAATCTGATGCGCAAATCCTACAACGTCATCGCTACGGCTCGTATGTGGACGCGACTGGTCGAGGTATTCAATGCCGAAGACGACCGACTTTCGGGACAAGTTGTCGATAAAGTCGCCATGGGTCGTCCAAAGGACGCTATTCGCCGCTTTGTCGAGAGCCATCCGGTGGACGGGAAAACTGCCGAAGCGCAACAGAAGCAGTTGGAGCGATATCGCATCATTGCAAATATCACGGCCAAAGCAGAAAAGTTGATCATCGAAGGTCGTCTGAGAAACAACAAGCGGGTCTTGTTGAAGGTCGGCGCCGAGGA
>CAINNX010000166.1 GCA_903851305.1 uncultured Hyphomicrobiales bacterium
AACCCCTCCACCAAGCCCGGGCGCCCTGAAGGTGGAGAGGCGCAAGCCGCACGCCTGCTTTATACAATGCTTGAAAAGCGCTATCCCGCTAAATAAGGCATGTGCATCGTGAAAAAAATGAGTGCGGAGTTGTCATGGCCATCGAGATGAAGCCGCAACAGGGCCTTGACCTTCTGCATGATGTGACACTGGCCATGGTACGAGAGACCAAGCCTGAGGGCATGGCTGATTTTACACATAGGCAATTGGCGATTTTGCTCACTGTGTATCTAGAAAGGCCGCCTCATACGGTGCGCGGACTGGCGCTGAAACTTGGTGTCACCAAGCCGGTCATCACACGCGCGCTCGACGCTATGGGCAAGCAAGAGATTATCGCCCGCCGTCGAGACGAGGCAGACAAGCGCAATGTCATTATACAGCGCACAGTCAAAGGCGCGCTTTATGTTGAAAAGCTTGGCGATATGGTGGCGCGCAAAGCGCATGAGCTCAATACAGGAGACGGGGTGGAATGAGTGATTACGACCGCCGCCGTACTCCCGCACGCGGAGATATAGCCGCGCTTCACTTAAAGGGCTTTGTGGCTGCTCGGCGCTATGTCGAAGGCCACACAATGCGTGTCATCGATGAAGCCATTGCGCTACGCCCACAACCACGCTCCGACCAAAGCATGGATACACAAGCTCTGCATGGTGAAGAGGTCATTGTCTATGACATAGATGAGGGATGGGCTTGGGGCCAAATCGTCAGTGATGGTTATGTGGGATATATGCCAGCCGATTCTCTGGATGAGGCTGTTTTGACACCAAGCCACAGCGTCGATGTGTTGCGCACATTCCTTTATGCCGCGCCCGACATCAAATGCCCTGCCGTCGGTGCTTTGCCTATGGGTGCCAAAGTCCAGATGCGCGGCTTGCGGGGTGATTTTGTGCAATTGGCCAGCGGGCTTTTTGTCTGGGCCGCACATTTGCTGCCGGTGGCGCAGGTGCGCTCGGATTATGTGGCCACAGCCGAGAGTTTTATCGGCATGCCTTATCTATGGGGTGGCAAGACATGTTTGGGGCTGGATTGTTCGGGGCTTGTCCAGATTGCCTTGCAGGCTTCAGGCATCCCCGCACCACGTGACACAGACATGATGCTTGCCGAGCTTGGTGAATGTGTTCCAGAAGGCGCGCCTTTGCGCCGTGGCGATCTTGTCTTCTGGAAAGGGCATGTTGGCGTGTTGCGAGACGGGCATCGTCTGCTGCATGCCAATGGGTATCACATGCAGGTTGTCTCTGAATCATTTCTGGAGGCGCGTGCCAGAATTGCGCAAAAATCTTATGGCGAAGTCATAGCCATCAAGCGTTTGACTTAGGCAGAACAAACTCACGCACAACAGATGCGGGTCCAGGGGCCTGATCTGTGATGGTGAAAAGTTCGGCCACTGCGCCTGCAGCCCAGCCAGCAATATCTGGCGTTGCTGCATGCACATAGGCGAGCGGCTCGCCACGCGTTACCTGTTGGCCAATGGCTGCAAGCGATGTCAGGCCGACCGAGGGATCAATCACATCATCCGCGCGGCGGCGCCCCCCACCCAGCTCGACAATGATCATGCCCAGATCGCGGGTGGCGATGCGTGTCACATAGCCGCTTTCACGGGCAGGAACCGGCACACTCACCGTTGCGCGTGGCAGATAAGCGGCAGGCCGCTCCAAAATATCAGCTGGTCCGCCCAATATGGATATCATGCGCGCAAAACGCTCGGCGGCGTGGCCGCTCGATAGCGCCTCTTCAAGGCGCACGCTGCCTTCCTGTCGCGTTTTAACCAAGCCGCCAATGAGCAACATTTCAGCGCCTAGCGCCAAGACAATGTTATGGACGCGCGGTTCGCGCCGCACGCCGGTCAAATGTGCAATGGCATGGGTAATCTCCACAGCATTGCCAGCAGAGCTGGCGAGTGGTTGATCCATATCTGTGATCAAGGCATGGGAGCTAAGTCCAGCTTCTTGCGCCACATCAACCAATGAACGCGCCAGATCATGAGCCTCATCAGGCGATGCCATGAAAGCACCCGAACCTGTTTTCACATCCATCACCAGGCCATCAAGCCCTGCAGCCATTTTCTTGGAGAGAATAGAAGCTGTGATGAGCGGAACAGATTCCACCGTCGCGGTAACATCGCGGATGGCATATAAGCGACGATCGGCAGGTGCGAGATCAATGGTCTGGCCGATGATTGCGCAGCCTGCATCGCGCACAGCGCGCGCCAAATGCGCCATATCAGGGCGTGTCTGATAGCCTTGAATGGAATCAAGCTTGTCGAGCGTGCCACCTGTATGGCCAAGGCCGCGCCCGGAGATCATGGGAACAAAGCCACCGCAAGCCGCAATGGCAGGTGCCAGTATCAAGCTGATATTATCGCCCACGCCACCGGTCGAATGTTTGTCGAGCACGGGCCCACCCAGAAACTCGCTACTCCATTGCAACACACGGCCTGAGTCGCGCATGGCACTTGTCAGCCAAGCGCATTCTTGATGTGTCATGCCTTGAAAATAAACAGCCATAGCAAAAGCTGCCACTTGCCCCTCGCTTAACAAGCCAGAAGTGAGAGCTTTTATAAAATAACAGATTTCATCAGACCCAAGTTCATGCCCGTCACGTTTGCGACGAATGATTTCCTGAGGCAGAAACATGAAAAAACCTTTCAAATAATTTCAAGCAATGAATCCAAAAGCCCGCTGGCCCCAAAGCGAAAATGCTCCGGCTTAATCCATCCTGTTCCCATAATTTTTTCTGCTAGATCAAAATAAAGCCGTGCGTGTTCTATACTCTGTAACCCCCCAGAGGCTTTGAACCCAACATCTTTGCCGCTGGCCCGAATTTCTTCCAGTAGAATGCGTGCTGCCTCTGGTGTGGCGGAGATCGGCGTCTTTCCAGTAGAGGTTTTCAGAAAATCAGCGCCTTCCTCCAGAGCCAGTCGTGCGGCTGTCCGAATTGCAGCCTCCGTCTTCAATTCACCGGTTTCCAGAATGACTTTGAGCTGTGCGCCGCCTGTCATTTCTGCGCGCACGCTGCGCACCATGTGTGCGGCATTATCAGCACGACCTTCAAGCAGCGCACGCCATGGCAGCACAAGATCAATTTCATCTGCACCGTGAACAAGCGCTTCACGCGTCTCCAGCCGTGTGGCTTCGACACCTTCACGGCCATCTGGAAAATTCACAACCGTTGCCAGTTTGATCGATGAGCCCGTGAGCCGCGTCTTGGCTTGCGCTACAAAGCGGGGCCAGAGACATAGTGCGGCCACTGGAACGGGCAGGCTAAGTGCACGCGTGATGAGCGCATCGACTTTTTCTGATGTGCAATCGTCTGAAAGATCGGTGAGATCCATCAGTGTGATGGCAAGTCTGGCACAGTCACGGTCATTCATCATGCCACTGTGTCCATGCGCAAGCTGAAGGCGTGCGGCAATAGCTCATCCATCGTGAAGCTTTGGCGTAGCCCGGCATTATTGCCGGCGACGATGCGCGTCCCGCTATGAGCAAATTCGCTGATACGTTGGCGGCAGGCGCCGCAGGGTGTGACAGGTGTTGGTGCTTCGCCCAGGATGGTGATGGCTGAAATCTGGTGACCGCCACCTGCAATCATGGCGGCAATGGCTCCCGCTTAGGCGCAGGTGCCGGAGGGAAAAGCGGCATTTTCAACATTGCAGCCCACAAAAATGCGCCCGTCTTCGCACACCAAAGCAGCGCCGACCTTGAAGTTGGAATAGGGCGCATGGGCATGGGCACGCACTTTGGCGGCGGCGTCAAAAAGTGCTCCAATCACGCTATCATCCATTATTCGCCTCTCATGTTCTTGTTGCGCACAGAATGACATGGGGAGCGGCTTTGCGCCAATTGCCTTCTGCGAGGGGCATGGCACATTGGGGGCCTCCGTTCAGGGGAGCAGGCTTATAGCATTTTCGCTGATCAGGTCGCTTGTCAGCTCGTTTGGTCAGACCCTGGCCTTTTTGGTGCTCATGGGCACTTATCCTTTGCATGCACGCGATGGCGCCACTGAAGTCGATGTTGAGCTCGTCTTTGCGGTCGATATTTCCTATTCGATGGACACGACCGAACAGCGTCTGCAAAGGCAGGGCTATATCGAGGCACTTCGCTCCGAACCTTTTTTGAATGCGCTAAAATCTGGTTCCACAGGGCGCATTGCCGTGACCTATCTACAATGGGCGTCTGAAATTGATCAGGATGTGCTGGTGCCTTGGACCTTGATAGACGGGCCTGCCAGTGCCAGTGCCTTTGCCGAGCAATTGGCCAATTTGCCTTATAGGCGTGCCCAGCGCACCAGCATTTCAGGCGCCATTGATGCCGCCGTGAAATTATTTACGGGCAATGGTTTTGCCTCAGCCCGCCAAGTCATCGATGTCTCGGGCGATGGCCCCAACAATAGCGGACGTCCGGTAACACAGGCGCGCGATGAGGCGCTGGCGCAGGGCGTGACCATCAACGGCCTGCCACTGGTGGGCATCCGGCCCTATGTGAGCCCAGCGGATATTGCCGAGCTCGATATTTATTATGAGGATTGCGTCATTGGTGGCTTTGACGCCTTTATGGTGCCCATCCGCGATGCGCAGTCCTTTGTTGAGGCCACACGCACCAAATTGGTGCGTGAAATTGCTTCTCTCCCGCCTCCGCTACGCCCTCTTGTGCAGCGTGCCGCTTTACGTGAGCCCCGCATATCCTGCATGATCGGGGAAAGTTTGTGGCGCAACAGGTGGGGCAATTGAAAGCTTTTATTCTCTGTCTTTGTGGGGCTCTTGTTCTGGCGCCTGTTGCGCAGGCGCAAACTGCCGCTGAACCCGTTGTTGCTGGCTATGCCCGCACATTACCTGTGGTGGCCAAAAACGGCATGGTGGTTGCGCAAGAGGCTGAAGCCGCGCGCATCGGTGTGGACGTTCTCAAACGCGGCGGTAATGCGGTCGATGCGGCTGTGGCAACGGCTTTTGCTATGGCCGTCACTTTCCCGCGCGCCGGCAATCTGGGTGGTGGCGGCTTTATGCTCGTGCATCTGGCAAACCAGAAGAAGACAATCGCAATTGATTATCGTGAAGTCGCACCTGCTGCCATGACCAAGGAAATCTTCCTTGATGCCTCAGGCAAATTTGTGCCTGAAAAAGCACAGGCGAGTGGCTTGGGTGTGGGCGTGCCGGGCACAGTGGCGGGCCTTTACCTCGCGCATCAGAAATATGGTTCTGGTAAAATTGAATTCGGTGAGCTGGTGCGGCCCGCCATGTTGCTGGCACGCGATGGCATTGTGGCGCAAGGTGACCTTCTGACCTCCCTGCAAGAAGTCAAAGCGCGGCTTGATAAATGGCCTTCAACGCGTGTTGTCTTCCAGAACAAAGACGGTTCAGCCCTGCGTGAGGGCGATATTCTTGTCCAAGCTGATTTGGCCACTACATTGTGGCGCGTTTATCAGCGCGGACCGCAGGGTTTTTATGAAGGCGAAACAGCTGAGCGTATCGTCAATGCCGTGCGCAATGCCGGCGGCATTATGGGCACAGATGATCTGCGCGATTATAAAGCGGTTGAGCGTGAGGTGGTGCGCGGCACCTATCGTGGCCGTGAGATTGTCTCCATGCCGCCTCCCTCATCAGGTGGCGTGCACATAGTGCAATTGCTCAATATTCTCGAAGGCTATGATCTCAAAAAGTCCGGCGCCAATTCAGCTCAAACCATTCACATGATGACTGAAGCGATGAAACTGGCTTATGCGGATCGTGAAAAATATCTGGGTGACCCCGATTTCGTCAAAAATCCGGTGACGGGCCTGACGTCGAAAAAATATGCCAATGACTTGCGGGCGCGCATTTCATTGGAGCGCGCCACGCCTTCAAAAGACATCCGCGCAGGCGATCCGTTGCCCTATGAAAGCGATCAGACGACCCATTTTTCGGTCATCGACAAGGATGGCAATGCGGTCGCCAATACCTACACGCTCAATTTTTCCTACGGTCTTGGACTTGTGGCGGCGGGAACGGGCGTCATGCTCAACAATGAGCTGGATGATTTTGCAGCCACCGTCGGCGCGCCCAATGCCTTCGGTCTGATGGGCGGCGATGCCAATGCACCCGAGTCTCGCAAGCGACCGCTGTCCTCCATGAGTCCGACCATGGTGTTCAAAGATGGCCAGCTTGATCTCATCACCGGCTCGCCGGGTGGATCACGGATCATCACCACCGTCTTACAAGTGATCTCCAACATTGTTGATCACGGCATGAATGTTGCCGAAGCCAGCGAAGCCGTGCGTGTGCATCACCAGCTCTATCCTGACGAGTTGCGGGTCGAGCGTGGTCTGTCGCCTGATACCATCAGCTTGCTTGAGAAGAAGGGCCATACGGTGCGCGAGCAGAAAGCCATGGGCTCAACGCAGACAATCCAGCGTGTGAATGACGAAATTCATGGCGCTGCTGATACACGTCAAACCGGCACTGCAGCGATCGGTTATTGATCGTCTTGCCAGGCTTGGCCTGTGCGCGTGGCAGGCAGGCATAAATGGCGCGCAACACTAGCGCCAATATCGGCAAAGGTGCGGCGCGTGCCGAGTGCGTGCGGTGTGATATCGGGCCCGAAGGCCAGGACAGGCACGTTCTCGCGCGTGTGATCCGTGCCACCCCAAGTCGGGTCATTACCGTGGTCGGCTGTGAAAATGCACATGTCACCGGGGTTCAAAGCGGCAAGCAATTCCGGCATGCGCGCATCAAAACGCTCAAGTCCAGCTGCATAGCCAGTAATATTGCGGCGATGACCGAAGTCGGTATCCAGATCAACATAATTGGCGAAGAGAAAGCCGCCATCGGGTAGGGCGCGAAGCGCCTCGATGGTTTTTGAAAATAACTCCATATCATCTTTGCCTTTCACCACATGACCTGTGTGACGATGCGCAAAAATATCGGCAATCTTGCCAATGGAGACAATCGTGCGACCAGCTTCATGCGCGCGGTCAAATATGGACCCCTCTGGCGGAGACAGCGAATAATCGCGCCGATAGGGTGTGCGCTTATAAGTTTGGGGGCTATTGCCGACAAAGGGGCGGGCAATGATGCGCCCGATCCGTAGCGGATCACACAGGCGGCGCGCGATTTCACATAGGGTGTAGAGGCGCTCGCGGCCGAAGCTTTCTTCATGCGCAGCAATCTGCAAAACGGAGTCGACCGATGTGTAGAGGATCGGCTTGCCTGTTCGCACATGCTCGTCGCCCAGATCTTCCAGTATCGCTGTACCAGAGGCATGGACGCGACCAATCACACCCGGGATTTTGGCTTCGCGCACGAGGGCTGCCACCAGATCATCAGGAATAGCGGGCGTGGTCTCGGAGAAATATCCAAAGACAAAATCCGCAGGGCTGCCGGCAATTTCCCAATGTCCGGAAGGCGTATCTTTGCCCAGAGACGTTTCGCTGGCGGCACCATAGGCGCCTTGCGGCTGCGTCATGCAAAAGCCGGGTGGCACAATGCCGCCCGATGTTTTGGCAGCAAGTCCAAGACCCAATGCATCAAGATGGGGCATGGCGAGTGGGCCTTGACGCTGGTCGGTATTGCACAGGCCTTTGGCGCAGGCTTCAGCTATATGCAGGAGCGTATTGGCACCCGTGTCGCCAAAAGCTTGCGCATCAGGTGCGTGT
>CAINNX010000167.1 GCA_903851305.1 uncultured Hyphomicrobiales bacterium
GAGCGCCGGCCTGTCACGCCGGAGGTCGCGGGTTCAAGTCCCGTCTCTCTCGCCATTTTTTCAATGGCTTAGTCACTTTTTAGTCCCTTGTGAGATCCCTTGCCTGTGTGCAAGCGATGCAACTGATCCATAAGGTTGACACTTTATATGTAAAGTTAAGTTGTCACCTTCCGGGTGCTTGTGTAAGCTCGACCTTACGCTCTTATCCAGGTGGTCGATCGTGACACAGGCCCCGGCAACGCTGCTCGAGCGGATCAACCGCCCGTCGGATCTCCGTAAACTTCCTCCTGACAAGCTCAAACGCGTCGCCGAAGAGGTGCGCGCCAGCATGATCGAGTCGGTTGCCCAGACGGGCGGTCACCTTGGCGCTGGCCTTGGTGTCGTCGAGCTGACGGTGGCTTTGCATTATGTCTTCGACACGCCGCGCGACACGCTGATCTGGGATGTCGGCCATCAGGCCTATCCGCACAAGATTCTCACCGGTCGCCGCGAGCGCATGAACACGATCCGCCAGGGTGGGGGCCTTGCTGGTTTCACGCGCCGTGCGGAAAGCGATTATGATCCGTTTGGTGCGGGTCATTCTTCCACCTCCATTTCTGCGGGCCTTGGCTTTGCTGTCGGCCGCGATCTTTTGGGCGGCGACGAGAAAGTCGTGGCCGTCATCGGCGATGGTGCCATGTCGGCGGGCCTTGCTTATGAAGCGATGAACAATGCGGGCGAGCTGAAAAGCCGCTTGCTCGTTGTGCTGAATGACAATGATATGTCGATTGCGCCACCTGTGGGGGCCGTGTCGGAGCATCTCGCGCGACTTGTGTCAGGCCGCCGCTATCTCTCGCTGCGCGATGCGGGCAAGCGTCTCACACGCCGTCTGCCTGAAAAAATTGATCGCACGATCACACGCGCCATCAGCCATACACGCACGTTTTTGACAGGCGGGACCATTTTTGAGGAAATGGGTTTCTTCTACATCGGCCCAGTCGATGGCCATGATCTGAAGACGCTTGTGCCGATCCTTGAAAATATCCGCGACGCTGGCAATGGCCCCATTCTGCTGCATGTCAAAACGCAGAAGGGCAAGGGCTATGCGCCCGCTGAAGCCTCAGTGGACAAATATCATGGCGTGGTGAAATTTGATGTCGCCACTGGCGTGCAGGCGAAAGCCGCACCGAAAGCGCCAGCCTATACGCGCGTCTTTGCCGATGCGCTGACACGCGAAGCCAATCGTGATCCGCGTATTGTTGCCATTACGGCTGCCATGCCGGGCGGCACGGGACTTGATGTGTTTGCCAAGGCTCACCCCACACGCGTCTTTGACGTTGGCATTGCCGAACAGCATGCGGTGACATTTGCCGCCGGATTGGCAGCGCGCGGGATGAAGCCGTTTTGCGCGATTTATTCGACCTTCTTGCAACGTGGCTATGACCAGATTGTGCATGATGTCGCGCTTCAAAACTTAAATGTGCGTTTTGCGATTGATCGCGCAGGTCTGGTGGGCGCGGATGGGCCGACGCATGCAGGCGCTTTCGATCTGGCTTACCTGACATGCCTACCCAATATGACGGTGATGGCGCCAGCCGATGAGGCTGAGCTTGTCGATGCTGTGGCAACAGCGGTTGCATATGATCAAGGGCCCATAGCGTTCCGCTTTCCGCGCGGTGAGGGCACGGGTGTGCCGATGGCTGAAAAAGGCCGCGTCTGGGAAATCGGGCGTGGCCGAGTCGTGCGCTGTGGCCGCGACATTGCATTGCTGTCGCTGGGCACGCGTTTGGCGGAAGCATTGGCCGCCGCTGATCAGCTCGAAGAGGCGGGCTTTTCTGTCACCGTTGCTGATGCGCGCTTTGCCAAGCCGATTGACCGCGAGCTGGCGCATGAATTGGCGCGCACGCATGATCTGCTGGTGACCATTGAAGAGGGCTCATCTGGCGGCTTTGGTGGCCTTGTCATGAAAGAGCTGTCGGACGAGGGGCGCCTGGACAGTGGCCGCGTGAAATTCCGCAGCATGTGCTTGCCTGATAGTTTTATTGAGCAGGATACGCCTGCTGAAATGATCCGCGTTGCGGGGCTCGATTCCACGGCCATTGTTGGCAAGGTTCTCGGCGCGCTCGGCGTCGAACGTATTGAGACGCGACGCAGGACTCGCACTGGTCTGCCCCCTGAAAAGTGGTCCTCCCTGATGTATGGCTTATAAGCCTTGAGGAGGAATACGCATGGGTAGGAAAAGGCAC
>CAINNX010000168.1 GCA_903851305.1 uncultured Hyphomicrobiales bacterium
GAGCGATGAAAAATCGAGAGTCTGCATGAGCTCTCGTTCTCTCAGTAACATGCTATAAACCACCGCAATGCCGGTAAAATAAGTAATCCGATGAAATTCTAGCATGCGAAGCAACTGCGCAGGCTGGAACGAGGGCAGAATAACCACCAATCCGCCAGACGAAAGCGCAACGCAGGCGCTGTAAATACCGTTAACATGGAACATGGGAAGATAGATAATTCCCCGGAGTATTCCTCCGGCTTGGTTGACTTGCCACTCCCCATTAATTTCTTGGAGTCGCATCTGAGCGCGATGAGACATTACGACTCCCTTCGGCCGACCAGTAGATCCTGAAGTAAAGCAAAGCATCGCTGGCGCTGACGGGTCGAGTTTCGGGGCACTAAAATTCGGCGCTGCTCGCGCGATTATTTGTTCGTAATCAAGCCAATCAGTGTTCGGAGCGTCGATTCCTACAACGATGTCGCATGCCGACGCTGCAGATGCTGCCGCCGAACCGCATGAGGGATCGATCACCGCAGCACGTGCCCCAGCGAGCCGCAGCGTTTCGACCAAGCCATCTTCTCCGAGCTTGATATTGACTGTCATAGGAACCAGTCCGGCCCGCATCGCACCAAAGAGTGCTTCGACATATTCAAGTCGGTTGCCGACGATCAGTGCGATCCGGTCTCCTGGACGCAGGCCCATTTCAGTAAAAGCGGACGCAATCCTGTTAAGGCGATCCTCCAGTTCTCCGTACTTGCGCGTTCGCTGTAGCCCACCATGATAATCGATGATGGCCACGCGCTCGGGATCGGCGAGGGCGGTTGGTTGTGGGAAGAAGCCGCAGTTGCGCCACTTGTGTTTCATGGTCGGGGAAGTCTCCTCATCGTGAGAGAAACTGTCTGAGCCCTCAGTCACTGTCAACTGTCAACCAACCGGCTTTCGTAGACTGTTGACGATCAACAGTTTGTTATGGTTAGAGTCACCTTGCGGAATTTGGGAGTGCGGCGAGTGAGACTCTCGCTAGGCGCGCTTGCTGATCGGCGAATGGGATTTTTGGAGTATGGATTTCAGCTTTTCGACCGAACAGCTACAGCTTCAAACAGAGGTTCGGAGCTTTGCCCGTGATGTGGTTGCAAAGACCGTCAACGATCGCTGGCGGGAGGGGCGATGGGACAAGGATCTTTGGTCTGAAATTGGGCGCCGCAAGTGGCCCGGAGTGATGGCGCCGACCGAATATGGCGGTATGGGCGCTACCCTAATTGAGCATTCAATCATCCTCGAAGAGATGGGTAAGGTCGATGCGAGCTTGGCTGCAGCATTAAACTCAGTTCAGCAGACCACGATGGCTATGCTGAAATTCTGTAACGAGAAACAGAAGAAGAAGTACCTACCGCGCCTTGCAGCAGGTGAAGCTTTTGCTTTGACGGGGATCACCGAGACAGCGGCGGGTTCGAAATTGACGGACATGCAGACCGTGGCGGTGCAGGATAGCCAAGGCTGGGTGATCAATGGCGTGAAGACCGAAGTGCATATTCCTGAATATGTCGAGGCTTGTCTCATTTTCGCGAAGACGCCAAATGGCATAAGTGCGTTTCTGGTTGACGCCTCAAATGAAGGCTTCAAGACGTTGCGCTCTCGTGAGCTTGTAGGGCTGCGATCTACGCCTATGGCGGTGGTGGGGCTAGAGAATTGCAGAGTGCCTCAAGAAAACCTATTAGGTCGAGAGGGCGGTGCTTATGAAATATTTTTCAATTCGTTTGATGTGACGCGCGTGGGCAACGCTGCGAGGTGTATCGGCATGGCGGAAGGCTCGCTAGATGCGGCGATTTCTTACGCTAAAGAACGGAATGTCGGCGACAATGTTGTAACGGATTTCCAAGGTATTCGCTGGCAACTGGCCGAACTTGTCACCAAAATCGACGGTGCACGCTGGCTTATGTATAGAGCCGCACTTGAATACATCGCTACCGGACGCAGCACAATCAATTCAGCCAAGGCTAAATTGCTAGCGTGCACGACTGCGATGGAAGCGGCGACAGTGGCATTCCAGATCACCGGCAGCCATGCTTGCTTCGCTGATCAACCCTTCGCTCGTTTTATCCTCGATGCAAAGCTGTCCGAGATGACAGGTGGAACGATCGAAATTTTGCGTAACACCATCGCGCGCGATCTATTGGGAAAGCAAACTGCACCTACGCCGTAGCGTTCCGAGGGCCTTTTCAAGAAAGCGGAATTCGATCGGCTGATAGTTAAAATTCTGTACAAGTTGCCGAACAAAGGCAGCGTGAGACGACCGGAGGGATGGCTATGATGTTCCGTTTCATTTGCGCTTTCGCGGGCATTTTCGGAAGTCTGTCGCCGTCAGCCGCTCAGGACTATCCAAGTCGTCCAGTTACAATTGTAACTCCCTTTCAAGCGGGCGGTCCGGTGGATTTCCTCATGCGAGCAATCCAGCCGAGAATGGAAGAAGCCCTATCTCAGCCTCTCGTTCTTGAAAGTCGACCGGGTGCGACAGGAAACATAGGGGGCGCTTATGTCGCAAAGGCTGCGCCGGATGGATACACCTTGCTGGTGCAAGCAACTATCCTTGGTGCATTTCCACATATCTTTCGCCGTCTTCCATATGATCCCCTAAAGGATCTAACGGCTGTTGGAGGTATTGCGGAATCTGCCAATGCCTGCGTCGTCAATTCTAATTCGAAATTTAATAGCCTCGCAGACCTCATCAACGAAGCTAAGAGCCGTCCCGGTGAAGTGCGTTATGGAAGTTCTGGAGTGGGGGCGCCGTCACATTTGCTCGTTGAGATGTTAGGGCGACTTAACAACGTCAAATTCGCGCATGTTCCTTATAAAGGTGCAGCCCCAGCTATGAACGATCTCCTGGGAGGTTTTATAGAATTTACGTGCACAACATTTTCTCCATCGGTGCCACTTATAAATGAGGGTAAACTGAGGGCGGTAGCTGTAACGACCGAAAAGCGTTCACCAGGATTACCGAATGTTCCGACTGTTAGAGAACTGGGATTCGGCAACATGGACGAAGCCCTGCGCTACATCCTTATGGCTCCTGCGAATACGCCAAAGCCAATCATTGATCGCGTATCGACGTCCCTTGCAAAATCTCTCAGCGAGTCTGATGTGAAGGAACGCTTTGGCGTTGCAGGTTACGAAATACTGATAAGGTCGCCCAGCGAAGTCGCTAGCCTCATGAAATATCAGTATGACGTTTGGGGGCCCATTGTGAGGGAGCTCAACATAGCAATCGAATAGGGGCGTGCCAGCACATGAAAGCAATGGTCACAACCCTATTCTGTGGACCTGACGATCTTCAGTTAGTTGACCTACCGGAACCGGTCGCAGGGCCCGGGGAGGCTGTTGTTGCGATTAAAGCTGCGGCACTCAATTTCTTTGACCTTCTAATTATCGCTGGAAAATATCAGCGCAGACCGCCGTTTCCGTTCTCTCCGGCGGCGGAGTTCGCCGGTGTTGTTGAAAGTGTTGGTTCTGGCGTAACTGAAGTGAAGCCAGGCGATCGGGTTGCTGCGGAGCACCGGCCCGGATGCGCTCGCGAAAAGATTGTGATCGCAGCAAATAGGTTGAACAAAATTCCGGATGATCTCGATTTCGATCGGGCGGCTGGTCTGATTATCACTTACGGCACGACGCTATACGCGCTCCAAGACCGTGGCCAACTTAGGCCGGGAGAAACGTTGGCCGTTCTTGGTGCGGCGGGCGGCGCTGGTCTTGCTGCATGTGAGCTGGGGAAACTGATGGGCGCGCGGGTAATAGCTTGCGCTTCGTCGCACGAAAAACTTACGTTTGCTAAAGAACATGGCGCTGATGAATGTCTAAATTACGCTAAAGAAGATTTGAAGGAGGGGCTGCGCCGTATCACGGATGGCAACGGTGTCGACGTGATTTACGATCCGGTTGGTGGGCCATATGC
>CAINNX010000169.1 GCA_903851305.1 uncultured Hyphomicrobiales bacterium
CTGAGCACTCTTTGGCGCGCTCGCGCGAGGAGCCACGCGGCACACTGAAAATTCTGGCCTCCATGGCCTTCGCCAATGTGCATCTGGCACCCGTCGCGGCGGAGTTTGCGATAGCGCACCCAGACATCAAGATTTCGCTGATCACCACAGACACAAGCTTCTCGCCCTTTGAACTCATCGAGCAAGGTTATGATCTGGCCGTGTGGATGCGCCCGATTGAAGATTTGAGCATTATCTCGACCAAACTTGGTGATGTGCGCTGGCCTGCGCTGGCCTCTCCCGCCTATCTCGAAAAACACGGGCGACCGGAACATCCCGCAGACCTCGCCAACCACACCTGCTTGCTGCATCGCTCGATTGCACCAGATTCAGTCTGGCGTTTTCACAGCCGCGATGGCGATGTGTCGGTGAAAGTGACTGGCCCCTTGCTCACCAATTCCGTCTTTGCTTTGCGCGCATCCGCTTTGGCTGGCATTGGTGTGACGCTTCTGCCCACCTATTTCATTCAAGATGAAATCGAAAGCGGGAAACTGGTCGAGCTATTGGCCGAATATGGTGCACCCCGTCGGCCGATCTATATTCTCTACCCACACGCGCGCTATCTGCCCTTGAAGACGCGGCTGTTCATTGATTTTCTGCGTGCCTATGTGCGGAAGCAATCATGGTGAGAAACCCCTCTCCCACAAGACGAACACTCCTATCAGCTGCAGTCTGTGCGGGCTTAGTTCCGTTGCCTTTGCAGGCGCAAGATGTGCCAGAAATTTTTTTGCAAGACGGGCCACTCGTCTTGCCGGCGCTCAAGGCCAAGCGTGGCGAACTCTTTCGCTTGCGTGTTAAAAATGAGCGACATGAGCCAACCGCATTGCATTGGCGCGGCGTGCGCATTCGTCATGAGATGGATGGCAGCGCACCGCTCACACAAAAGCCCATTGCACCGGGCGAGACAGTTGAGCTTGCTTTCACGCCACCCGATGCAGGTACATTTTTATGCCACGCCAATTGGCGCGACAATGCGGCCCGCCAAATAGCTGATGGGCTGCTGTGTCCGTTCATCGTCGCAGGCGACAAAGATCCGGCCGTCGAGCTGGATGTCATCTGCCTGTTACAAGAAAAAACCGCGCCCGATACGCCCGTGCCGCTAATGAGCATCAATGGTGCACAATCAGCACTCGCTCACGATCTGCAACCGGGTGCACGGATTCGGCTGCGCCTCATCAGTGGCTCCACGCAACGCATGATGTCAGTGGCACTCGAGGGCGCAAAAAGTCTTGTGGTGGCCATTGATGGCCAGCCATGCGGGGCGTTCGAGCCTGAGCGCCAAACTCTGCCGCTGGCGCCCGGTCAAAGATATGATCTTGTCTTCGATCTGCCGCGTGTGAGCGGACAAGAGATCTCACTGCATCTGCGCAGTCTTGGCAGCGACACGAAGCCAGCGCGCGTACTGGCCGTGTTGCACACGGCGGGCGAGCCTATGGGTGAGCGCCCCGCCTTTGGTGGTCTGACCCCCAATCCACTGCTGCCCGAGAAAATTGCTCTGCAAAGCGCAACACGCCACGACCTTGTGTTCGCGCGTAACGCGTCAGGCGGCTGGCTGATCAATGGAGCTACGGCAGATAGCTTCGCCCCAGCGCCGCTCTTTTCGGTGAAACGGGGCACGCCGGTCGTGCTTGGCTTTATCAACAAGACAAGACAACCACAGCTCATCCATGTGCATGGCCATGTGCTGCGAAATATCCACCTCTTTGATGACGGCTGGGACCCC
>CAINNX010000170.1 GCA_903851305.1 uncultured Hyphomicrobiales bacterium
GCTCGATAACGGTGACACACAAGCCCGCAAGGCCTATCTCAGGTCCGTCATCTCAAGGATTGAAGTCGACGACAAAACTGTCCGTATCATCGGAGAAAAAGCCTCGCTGGTCGACGTCATCGCGGGGCGCCAGACACACGCGGGAAATGTTCGTGGTTTTGTACGTAAATGGCGCTCCCTAGGGGAATCGAACCCCTGTTTTCGCCGTGAGAGGGCGACGTCCTAGACCGCTAGACGAAGGGAGCGCGGGCCGCGTTTGGCGCGGGAGCGGGTTCTATAGCCTCCCTCGGGCGCTCGGGGCAAGGAATATCGGGCAGCCTGTGGCTATGCGGGCCTTGCCTTGGGCGAGGTTGCGAACCATCTCACTCTTATGTCCCAGCGCCCACCCGCCCCTCTACCGCTCGCCAAGCCGCTTTCCACGATCCCGCTGCTCTTTGCCATGCGGGCCAATCCGCTGAGCACCTGGACACGAGCCCATTATGAGGAGTCGATCCTGCATGGGTCGAGCGTCATTGGCGAGGTCTGCGTGGTTTCAGATCCTGCCGCCATCCGCCACGTGCTCGTCGATAATGTCGCCAATTATCGCAAGGATGATTTGCAGCAGCGCTTACTGGGTCCGGGCCTGGCGGGCGGCCTTTTACTGGCTGAGGATGAGATGTGGCGGCGCCAACGCCGTTTGCTGGCACCCCTGTTCACACCGCGCGCAGTCGCGGGCTACAAGCCAGCCATTGCACAATCGGCACAATGGCTCATGGCCCGCTGGGCGCGCCAGCGCCCGGGTCGCACTTTTGATATGGCAGCAGAATTTTCACGCGTGACGCTTGATGTTCTGGAGCGCACCATTTTTCCGCAAGGTCTGGGGCGTGATCCCAGCGCCTTCATTCATGCTGTGACTGATTATTTTGATACCGCCGGACGCGTTGACCCGCTCGATCTCTTGCGTCTGCCTGACTGGCTGCCGCGTTTGGGGCGTCGTCGCTCAGCACCCGCACTTGCATTTTTTGCAGAAGCCGTCGCAGCGATGATCGCCAAACAACGCGCCACAATGGCAGACCAACAAGAGGGGGGTGATCGCCCCGATCTACTCTCTGCTCTTTTATCAGCTGCCGATCCTGAAACGGGCATTGGTCTTTCAGAAGATGAAATCAGCGCCAATATTCTCACCTTCATTGGGGCCGGCCATGAAACCACGGCCAATGCACTGACATGGACGATGTATCTGCTAGGTACCCATCGAGATTGGCGCGTGCGCGCAGAAGCAGAAGCTGATGCATTGCTCGCACACAGCGATACACCTTCACCTGAGGAAGCGCCCATTCTGCGTGCTGTGCTGGAAGAAGCCATGCGACTCTATCCGCCAGCGGCCACTTTGACGCGCGATGCGATTGGTCCGGATCGCGTTGGCACTTTTGACATTCGGCCTGGCACACGCATGGTTGTCTCACCATGGCTCGTGCAGCGTCATAAAAAACTCTGGACCAACCCCGATCTGTTCGATCCCGCACGCTTTTTGCCAGGTGCACGCGACAAGATTGATCGCTTTGCCTATCTGCCGTTTGGCGCGGGCCCGCGCATTTGCATCGGCATGGGCTTTGCGATGCAGGAGGCCGTCATTCTTCTGGCACATGTGCTGAAACAATTTCGGCTGGAACCTGTGCCGGGCCACGTGCCTGTTCCCCTGCAGCGCGTAACTTTGCGCCCGCAAGACGGCATGCCGATGATTTTACGGCCGCGCTGATCGCGCCCTCATGTGACAGATCAAACGAAAAACGCGGCCGTGAGACATCTCAACGACCGCGCTTCAATCCAATCCACTTCATGTCAAAATCAGAAGGGGGTCCAATCAGAAGGGGTTCCAGGTCGAAGATTGCGTGAATTTCAGATAGCCAAGATTGACGCCCAAACGTGCGCCCACACCTGTGCGGATCGGAACAACGACCACTTCATCGGCCGTCAAGGCCGTAAAGCCAAAGCCTGCGACGAAATATGCCGAACCATCAACACCGCCAAAGCGACGGAACATCGCACTAGTGGAAGGCAAATTATAGACGAGCATCATCGTGCGTGCGCCATCGGCACCCGCATCAAAGCCGATTGATGGGCCTTGCCAGAAAATCTTCTGTTGGCCAGCATTGCGCGTATACATCTGGCCTTCGCCATAGCGCGCACCAGCGATGAAGGCGCCTGAAGCTTCTTGTCCCAAAATATAAGCATTGGGCTGGCCCCAACGCTTGGTCGCTTCTTCAACAACCTGAGCGAGACCGCGCGACATCGAGCCAAAAAACTTGTGCCCATTGTCAACAAGCTCATTGGTGGTGAAGCGCTGTGGAGGACCCTGCTGTGCCAGCACGCTGGAGGCACCAAGGCCGGTGGCGGCAAGCGCCACACCACCCAGCAAAAATTCGCGGCGGGATTTATCGTTCATCGTCATGACGTCCTCTCATCGACCGAGCGCCGAAGCATGCGCATGATCAGGCTTCTGCGTGGCAAAATAAGGGCAAGTTCCAAGATGCCAGGCTAGCGTACACATGGTTAAGGATGTCTTGCTGTCATTAGGCTTCAGCTGAGCCGCGCAACCAGTGCTTGATCACCAAAAGCTACGAAATCGGGCGAGGCGAACCCCTTATCCTTGCGGCCATAGCGCAAGGGCGTCCCATCAAGCGTTGTGACAATGCCACCGGCCGCGCGCAGCACGGCGTCACCCGCTGCAATATCCCATTCCATGGTCGGGCCAATGCGCGGATAGACGTCAGCGCGCCCCTCCGCAATCAGACAGAATTTCATCGCTGATCCCGCCTCGCGCATCTCATCGGCACCCAGACGATGCATCAGCGCCTCGGTCTGCGGATTGCGATGCGAGCGACTGACCGCAGCAATGGGCGCACGCCCATCCAAGCCACGCACAGAAATGGGGCGCATGGCCGCCAATGGCACCACACGCTCGCCGGGCGCGACATCGCAGGTGAAGGCCCCCGTGCCGGAGGCCACCCATAACCGCCCGAAAGCCGGCGCATAAAGCGCACCCAGCACCGGCTCGCCATTGCGCACATAAGCGATATTGACGGTAAATTCGCCATTGCGGCTGGCAAATTCGCGTGTGCCATCCAACGGGTCGACCAGCAAGAAATCTGCACCGAACTCCGGCACAATGCCTTTGGCGCAGGATTCTTCCGCCACCACCGGCACGCCGGGGCAAGCTTTGGCCAGCTCTTTCAGGATCAATTCTTCGGAACGCTCGTCGGCTTCGCAGACCGGGCTTTCATCTGCCTTCAGCCGCATTTTAAAATCACGGCTATAGACGTCCATGATCAACGCGCCCGCAGAGACTGCGGCCTGCGCGAAGGCGAGGGCCCGCCGCGCCTCGGGCGAATCGGATCCCGACGTTTCCATGGACCTTTTCCTGCGCCCAAAAAGCCTCTCCCTCAAGGGCAAATTGTCATCATCGTCTTTTCAATGCGCGCAGGAGCGCGCTAAGACGGCTTGAGGCCCACCCAAAATGGCCAAAGTGATTCGCTTGTTTGTTGCAGTGCGCAAAAATAGATGCGCTGCATTTTCTCATATCACGACACGGATTTCGGCATGTCTCTTGTCTCGCTCGACCCTCTCGATCTCGCAGCTTTGCTATGCTCGCGCGTTTGCCACGATGTCATCTCGCCTGTGGGCGCGATTGTGAACGGGCTTGAAGTTCTCGATGATGAAAAAGATGAGGACATGCGCATCTTCGCACTCGATCTCATCAAGCGCTCGGCCAATACAGCTTCAGCCCGTCTGCAATTCTGCCGCTTGGCTTTTGGGGCAGCGGGTTCTGCCGGCGCATCCATCGACACGGGCGATGCTGAAAAAGTGGTGCGCGGCCTGATGGAAGATGACAAGACGAGAATCATCTGGAATGTTCCGCGCGTGCTCATGCCCAAGAACAAAGTGAAACTAGCCCTCAATCTGTGCCTGATTGCACAAGCTGCCGTTCCGCGCGGTGGCGAAATCCATGTCACCATTACGGGTGACGAAGGCACTACCATGCAGGTGCAGGCAAAAGGCCCCAATGCCAAGCTCGCGCATCATGTGCCAGATCTGGTTGCAGGCGCGCCTGAAAATGGCGGCGTTGATGCCCATGGCATCCAACCCTTTTACACCGGTCTCGTGGCGCGCGAATGCGGCATGGGCATCACCATTGATGTGAAGCCCGATCAGGTCACGATTGCTGCACTTGCTGCGTGACGGCTAAGACTTTCTACCCCAGAATGGTACTTTGGTGACCAGAGGGTCGGGAGAAAGATAAGTGCAAACGGACGAGACGGCATCAAGACCACGCAGCCTCGGCGAACATCACGCCAGCGTGCCGGTGCCCGAAGGCGCATCCCTGTTTCACAAATTTCTCGCCTTTGCTGGCCCCGGCTATCTCGTGTCTGTGGGTTATATGGACCCGGGTAATTGGGCGACCTCCATCGCGGGCGGCTCGCAATTTGGCTATACGCTGCTCAGCGTCATTCTGCTGTCCAACCTCATGGCCATTGTTCTGCAGGCACTGGCTGCACGACTTGGCATTGCCACCGGCCTTGATCTCGCCCAGGCTTGCCGCGCGCATTATGCAAAGCCCGTCAATCTCGTGCTGTTCATCGCCTGCGAATTGGCGATCATCGCCTGCGATCTGGCTGAGGTCATCGGCACCGCCATTGCGCTGAAACTGCTCTTTGGCATTCCGCTTGTGATCGGCTGCTTGATTACCGCGCTTGATGCCGTGCTGGTGCTCTGGCTGATGCAGAAGGGCTTCCGCTGGCTAGAAGCTTTTGTCATCGTTCTCATCCTCACCATCATGGTCTGCTTTGTCTATGAGTTGACCATAGCGGCTCCCGCCGTCTCCGAACTTGGTGCCGCACTGAAAGAGTCCGGCGAGATCGTCCATAACCAAGCCATGCTTTTCATTGCGATTGGCATTATTGGCGCGACTGTCATGCCGCATAATCTTTATCTGCATTCCTCCATCGTGCAGACGCGCGCCTATGAGCGCAGCGAAACTGGCAGGCGCATCGCCATCCGCTTTGCGACATTGGATTCCACCATCGCCTTGATGCTCGCACTGTTTGTGAATGGCGCCATTCTCGTGCTGGCCGCCACCGTCTTTCACAAAACGGGCCGCACAGATGTGGTGGAGATTGAACAGGCCTATGAATTGCTTGCACCTGCACTGGGTGCATCACTGGCCACGACCTTGTTTGGCGTGGCGCTGCTGGCCTCTGGCCTGAATTCAACGGTCACCGCGACATTGGCCGGGCAGATTGTGATGGAGGGCTTTCTTCATCTGAAACTCAAACCATGGCTGCAGCGCCTGCTGACGCGCGGGCTCGCCATTATTCCGGTGCTGATTGTGGCATGGCTCTATGGCGATGAAGGCACCGCGCGCCTGCTGGTGCTGAGCCAGGTCATTTTGTCGATGCAATTGCCCTTTGCTGTTGTGCCGCTGGTGCAATTTGTCTCAAACCGGAAAATCATGGGGTCTTTTGTGATCTCACGCGGACTGGCCGGACTGGCCTGGGCCATTGCGCTTGTGATCATTGGCCTGAACGTAAAACTGTTGGCCGATACTTTTGTTGGGTGACCCCTTCTCCCATAGGGAGAGCGCATAAAAAAAGCCCCGCAAAAGCGGGGCTTTTTCGTTAAGCGGAGACCCGCTCTTCAACTTCATTGGGCTCGCGTAGCACATAGCCACGGCCCCAGACGGTTTCAATGTAATTGCGACCCTGGCTCGCATTGGCGAGCTTCTTGCGCAACTTGCAGATGAACACGTCGATGATCTTCAGCTCAGGCTCGTCCATGCCACCATAGAGATGGTTGAGGAACATTTCCTTGGTGAGCGTCGTGCCCTTGCGCAGCGAGAGCAGCTCGAGCATCTGATATTCTTTACCCGTCAGATGCACGCGCGAACCGGCGACTTCGACCGTCTTCTGGTCAAGATTGACGACGAGATCGGCTGTGGTGATGACCGACTGGGCGTGCCCCTTGGAGCGGCGCACGATGGCATGAATGCGTGCGACCATTTCATCTTTGTGGAAAGGCTTGGTGAGATAATCATCTGCGCCAAATCCCAGACCCTTCACCTTGTCTTCGATGCCAGCAAGGCCCGAGAGAATGAGGATCGGTGTCTTCACCTTCGCGACACGCAGGCTGCGGAGAACCTCGTAACCCGACATATCGGGGAGATTCAGATCCAGCAAAATGATGTCGTAATCATAAAGCTTGCCGAGATCGATGCCCTCTTCACCAAGATCGGTGGTGTAGACATTGAAATTCTCTGACTTGAGCATCAATTCGATGCTCTGCGCCGTGGCGCTGTCGTCTTCAATCAAAAGTACCCGCATGTGAGGTCCCCACCCTAGCTCTGTCCTGATCGCGATCTGCGCCAATCAGCAAAGAGCGCGGCTTAAAAATTCCGGTCCAACAACCTTAACGAGAGATGGTTAACAAACAGTGATTCTGGCTTTCAAGCGGTTGGATCCGATTGCGTGAATTACACACAAGAACCTGAATTCACTTGAGCTTTCACCAAAAAGCACTGCTTAGGAACCGGTTTAACGCCGACCGCTAAACCTCTCTCCCGACTCGAAACCCCGACACTTGCCTCCAGCAAATCGCCTTTGGCGTCACACAGGACTGTTAACCAATAGGGTTAACAGACCGTTACGCGCGGGGGTTTGGAAGAGACCCGAATCACCCACACCTGAGGAATAGCACGCGAATCCACGCCTCTGGCAGAGTCTTCGTCGCTTTTTTTTGCTTTCTGGGCGTCACGGTAAGGAAAGAGCAACTTTGAGGCGTCATGATCTATCCTGTCTCGCGGAAGTCTCGCGTCGGCGCCCTTCATGGCTCCGGCGCATGGGTAGTTACGCATCTCGGAGTCACGAGTGATGAAATCGCGGGATACATTGGTCAGGCTGAAGCGTTTTCAGGCCGAAGAAAAGCGCCGACGCGTCACCCAGATCGAAACCATGATCGCAGACTTTGCGCGCATGGCGGGCGAACTCGACCGGGAGATCGCCGCTGAAGAGCAGCGCTCGGGCGTGGCTGACCCTAACCACTTCGCTTATTCGACCTATGCGCGCGCCGCCCGCACACGTCGTGACAATCTCCACCAGTCGGGTGAAGATCTGCGTGGACAGCTCGATGAGGCCAAAGCCCGCTACGAGGAAGCCGCCGAGGAATTTTCCAAAGCCCAATCCATGGACATGCGCGACAAGACGGTCGCAC